>CAZKHC010000090.1:0-8119 GCA_964552135.1 uncultured Algimonas sp.
ATCGTCTTCAGACGTGTTGCCGAAGGACTTCAGGAGAGGGTACACGAAGAGATTGAGAAATCAATTCTGCATTCGCAAGAGCCCACTTATCGGGATGAAAAAGAACGACCAACGCAATGGAAAGATCAGCACAAGACGAATGAATTCGAATCAATAAGAACTACGGGTGCAACGAGACACACCTCGACACCTGCAGGTGCATCGGTACCCAGTATGACTCAGCAAAAAGGGCATGAGGACGCCCGTAAATGGGTAGAATTCATGAGAGACTCGCGACCGAGTGATTCGAAAGCCACTGAAGTGGAAGAAGAAGATCTTACCTATCCAGGACTAAAGGTCATTCGACCTTTGAATGACCATTTCGCGAAAGCGTTGTCGTATAAGACGTACAGACTTCGGAAGAAGGATAATTCATACAACGACGAGATTGCGCAAAGTCTGTCAAAGACGGCACGCAAGCTGAAGCATGTAATGACAGTACCACTCTTTAATGGAGAAGATTCGATAGCCGTATTGGCGTTCTTGAAAAATTACAAGTTCGCTTGCGACGAAACGGGTGTCTCCGAAGGAGCTGCATTACCTCTGATGAAGTACTTTATGGGAGGCGAAGCTAAAGACACTATGTTATCCTACGTCGGTAGAGGAACTGGCTTCGCAGACACGGAACCCGGTGTCGACGCGATTAATTCCTATCCAGAGGCAGTACAATGGTTGTTAATAACCTATGCCAGGGAATCAGTTCTACAACTCGCGTATCGAGAAGTGGCAACGATGACTCAACGCCACGCAGAAGCGGAGAATGATTACGCCTTAAGGCTGAGAAAAGCGGCCTTACGGTGTGGTGATGCGTTTTCCGAAAGGAACTTAATAGCGATTTATATCGAAGGCCTTGGACACGCTTCACATCACGTGATTCGTGAAGATGTTGCCTTGAACCCAAGAATGACCTTTCAAGAAATTCGCATGAAAGCGCAAAGTCTGGGTGATACTCAGAGAGAGACTCATCGAGTGATGACACGACTGAAGCCTACGTCGGTAGCGGCGAAGCCTCACCGTAAGGGATTAGTACTCTCGATGGAGTCAGAATCAGGATCCACTCATGGCGAGGGAGATGCGGCTGCGTTAGCAGTAATCACGGATAATCGATCCCACGCGCCGTCATCTATTACCGTGCCCTCCACGACACCCCCGGATTCACATGCAAGTGTAGGACGACAAGAACCCGATGAATCGTTCAATGATGCAAGACGGCAACTGCCGAGGGGCATGCATTATGCACCCAATGCTTTCCGTTCACGGAATTCTGGACCCTCGACAGGGCAGAGAGTCTATCCTAAGACCACTTATCCTTCAGCTTCAGCTAGTACTGGCGCCATCGGGCGAAATATTCGTTGCGTTATATGCAGGAAGACAGGTCATGTCATGACGCAGTGCTTCCTTCTTCCGGCTGAAGTCCGTATGAAAATCAAGGATGCTCAAGCAGAGCACCCTTTCGCGCAAGATGAGTTGCAACAGCTACGAGCCCTATTGGTGGGAGAAGAGATGACTCCAGAAGGAGAAGAAGATAAGGGTAAACCCTCTACTGGGACGAACTCCTCTTCGGACTCCGACTCTGCGAGTCCGGTTCCGGGAAACGGAACCGAAGGGAGGAATTAGGGGAACCTCCCTTACAAAGACCTTCTGCAGAAGACATGGGGACGCAGGAGATCTTCCAGGTTAGCCAGATGACTGCGGACGCTGGCATAACCTCCCCTAGGACTGGTGATGTACTACTCCAGAAGGAGTCTAGTGTGGTGTACCATCCACATGAGGACAAGGAGAACATCCATGTCCTTACCGCAGGTTATCGTAACTACCGTTTAGACGTATTGATCGGCATCAGCCGCACGGTTTTAAGTTACGTAATGGTTGTCCTCGATACGGGGGCCAGCCTAAGTCTAATTCGTGAGAATTGTTTACCAAAGAATTGGAAAGAAGGTCAAGTTGAAAGACCACGGGCCCACGTGAAAGTGTTAGATGCAAATGGCAATAAGATTTCGCCATCAGCAGTCATCAACTTACACGTGCAAGTGGGATTGGAAACCGTCAAACAACGTTTTCTCGTGGTCGAGAATTTGTCTGTTCCTTGTATATTGGGTTGTGACTACATCGACAGAGAAGTAGAAGTCATCTATCCTCGCAAGAGGTCGTTAACACTGGTCTCTGGAGAGAGGGTTTTCATGGGCCATCGTAGGCCACGGCACTTGCCAGAAACGGCACTTAAGCCACGCTATATCCCGCTCACGAGGAAACCTACTGTTAAGTTGGCCCATAAAACGGTTTTGAAACCGGGCCACGTCACATGCGTACAAGTGACCTCCCCGACCTCGGGACTTCATGTACTTCTGCCTAAGCAGCAACTGATGATGGAGAAACAGATCCAGATGGCCAATGGGGTAGCGAATATTCGACCACACGTCCCGTTCTTTGTGGAAATTGCTAACTTCAGTAGAAAGAAAGTGGTATTACCAAAGAACATGATCGTGGGCGTTGCGGCTGATCCGCCCTCCGCCACCATCAAGGTCCCAGACAATACTCACTCAAGAGATCAAAACGAGGAAGACTCTCAGGTCATTCCGGTTTATACTGTTGAAACAGAAGAGGATGAATTGAATCCGAAGGAAACTACGCAACCACAGTCGTGGAAGGAACAAGTTGGCGACCAACTGAAGAACCTACGCAATCCTGCGCTGATACCACGAATTCTACATATGTTAGAAAGTCACGCAGAAATGTGGAGTGGGAAGTTGGGTGAGATCAACACAACGGAACACCGTATACGGCTTAAGCCTGGTACTTTACCATTTCGACAAACTCCTTATCGAGCTGGGCATCAAAATCGAAAACTCATTCATGAGCAAGTACAAACAATGCTCCAAGCAGGAGTTATTGAGCCAGCGCAATCGGAGTGGGCTAGTCCCGTGGTAATCGTTCCGAAGAAGGATGGATCCAGTCGTTTCTGCGTTGATTACAGACGCTTGAATGCGGTTACGATTAAGGATGCATATCCAATTCCACGAATGGATGATTGTATTGACTCCTTAGGAGAAGCTACTATCTTTACTACCCTGGACTGCAACAGCGGATATTGGCAAATACCTGTTGCACAGGAAGACAAAGATAAGACGGCTTTTGCCTCGCACGTGGGTTCTTACCAATTCATCAGAATGCCTTTCGGGCTAACGAACGCGCCGGCGACCTTTCAAAGGGCTCTCGACATTCTCCTAGCAGGAGTCAAGTGGCAGTTTTGCCTAGTATATCTTGACGATGTTATTATCTTTTCAAAGACTGAAGAGGAACACATTGTGCATGTGGACTATATCTTAAATCTTCTGAAGAAGGCTGGAGTATCTCTCAAGTTTCGCAAGAGCGAGTTCTTTAAGTTGTCTGTGGACTATCTTGGGCACACGATAAGACCAGGGAAACTGGAAGTGACTCAATCGGGAACTGCAGCCCTCAAACACGCAGAATATCCCACTACTCAGACGCAGTTACGCAGTTACCTGGGATCTTGTAACGTCTACAGACGATTTGTCAAGAACTTCGCATCCATTGCGTCCCCTTTGACAGATTTGCTCTGCAAAGGGATGCCAGAAACCCTGAGGGTACCTCCTACTTCTGAAGAAGTGAAAGCGTTTGAAAAGCTAAAGGACGTTTTACTCAGTCCCCCGGTGCTCCGGTTACCCCATCCAGAGAAGCCCTATGTCTTGGACGTAGATGCCTCAGCTGGACAACTTGGGTGTACACTCCTTCAGGAGCATGAGAAAGTTCTCCATCCGGTGGGTTACTGGAGCAAGACATTAACACCTGCGCAAAGGAATTATTCTACGACAGAGAAAGAGTGTCTGTCAGTCTTCTGGGCAATCTCATTATTGAGGCCTTACCTAGAAGGAAAACACTTTATTGTGCGGACAGATCATGACTCACTGACGTGGATATTGTCGATTACTCCGTCAGAAGGAAGATTGGCACGTTGGAGACTGCGGCTGGCAGAATTTGACTTTGAAGTGAAGTATAGACCTGGTATTAAGAACGTTGTACCGGACTCGTTATCGAGATTGACGACCACAGGAGATGACAAGACGCTCTTGGATGAGGAAATCCCTACCCTTTTAGTGGATAACCAGATTACCTCTGAAGAGGATGAGGAGAGTTTCCTTCCCCTTGGGTGGGACTCGTCGTGGACATGTAATGTAATATCCACAACAGATCTCATTCCAGAGCCTATAACCGTCGAAGAATGGTTAACCGAACAAAGTTCGGATTCTTTATGTCAACAACTCCAGAGGGAGATCGATCAGAAGAAAACGGAAAGATATCGGTTGAATCCGCAAGGAATATTGGTTCGAGCTCTCCCGTTGGAGGAAACTACTCAAGTAGTTGTACCCGAGTCGTTGAGACCACGTATTCTATTGAGTTATCACCAAGCAGCTGTAGCTGGACACCCAGGCGTTCGTCGCATGTACGATACCCTACGCAAGGGATTGTATTGGCCCTCGATGATCGTCGACGTCTATGCCACCGTAAGGGGTTGTGAAACGTGCGCAAGAGATCGCATTCAAGTGAACAAGCACACCAATCCCCTTAAACTCTTTCCTGCAGTGAAACCTTTAGAGGAAGTGGCTATTGACCTCTTGGGGCCTTTACCGAAGAGTCGGAATGGACGTCTATACGTACTGGTTATCGCAGATCGATATTCGAAACTATGTCGCCTGGTGGCGTTATCTTCGACGAAGTCGCATATTGTGGCTCGTGCCTTTTGCGAGTCGTGGGTCTTCGTTTACGGAGCCCCACGCACAATACTTTCCGATAACGGACCGCAATTCAAGGCGAAAGCCTTCTTGGAAACTTGTCGAATTCTTGGGATCAAGTGTATAACAACGACTACGTATCATCCGCAAACAAATGGACAAGTAGAACGTTTTAATCGCACTCTAGCGTCTATGTTACGGCACTACGTCGCTAACGACCAGAAGGATTGGGACGACTACCTACCTACGCTTGCGTATGCCTACAATCGCTGTGTACACAGATCTACGAATACGACTCCTTTCGAGTTAACTCTCACAAGAGCTCCGCCGACGCTAGGAGCTGAACTACTCGAGAAAGAGGATCAACAACGCGCTTGGTCTCGTGATCATTGGGTTCAACGTTTGACAACGACTTATGCAAAAGCAAAATCGTCTCTTCAGAGAATGCAGAACCGTTATAAGAAAGACTTTGACAAGGCTGTTAAATCGCCGAACCGAAAACTCCGTGCAGGAGACAAAGTCTTCTTACACTTGGAAGGTACTTCTCAAGAAGAAACGTTACTCGGACGCACCCGATCAAAACTTGATTTCAAGTCGATGGGCCCTTACGTGGTAATCGCGAATAATGGTTACACATTCGACATCGACGTCGATGGTATTCCTGAACGCGTCAGTTCTGACCGCATAAGGCCCGCCCCACCCTCAACGGTAGTTCAACAACCTGCTGAAGCAGAAGATTCAAAAGCTGCAGACGCAGGAAGTGACGAGATTACTCCGAAGGAGCCACCTAGATCGACAACGGAAGTTGGAACGGCGAGAAAGCCAAAAGACCAAACGGCTGAAGCCATACCAACAAAGGCTCCAGAGTCATCTGGGAAACCAACGTCTGAAGACGAATATGTGATCGATAAGATCTGTGAAGAAGCAGAAGACGACGACGGTCAACCTCTATTCCGCATCCGCTGGTACAACTTCGGTCCGAAGGATGATACCTGGGAGTCAGAAGACCAAATACCAGCTCCTCTGGTGGCAGCGTTTCGCAAAACCAAGAAGAGACAGCTTAAGCAGCGCAAGAAGCGATCTAAAAAAAGGGTGAATTTTACAAAATCTGTAATCATCGCCTGAAGGCGTTATTCGCCCCTTCAAGTGCACTGTACTCAAGTCGGTTCATCCTGTCTCTACGGTACTTGTACTCGTACAGTACGGTCGACACGATGACTCGCACCAAAGTCCGTACTGTATACACTACGGTTGACACCGAAAGGCAATCTCAAGCAATCCTCTCGCAGGAGCTCGACTTTAAGTTGGGGGGATACATGCTACCATATATCCTTTGTACTATAACCCCGATTTAATCGCCTTCAGGTGTTCTATTTCAATCTCTGGTGTTCGCATGAGTGCGTACTTTAGAAGCATCTTCGTTAAGCTGGCTCGACAGCGGAACTCTTTATACCATTATGGGATCTTTTCAACCTCTTATGGTATCTTTTCAACCTCACGAATGAGACAATGAGACACTACTCTGCTAAGTGGGTAGTTGTCGAGACAATACCAATTGTTGGTCCATGCAGCATAGACTGTAGGGTTATGGTTTTCTCATGAAGATAGACTTGAGTTTTTCTTCCAGACCATTTCTATGGCTGTAGGGTTACACGCATGCATAAGCAACCGGACCACAACTACGTCATGAAGTCATTGTGTAAACACCTAGCTGGTGTTATTTCTTGCTTACAAGTATTGATAGTAACATGGCAATGGCTTCAAACAAGAACAATCATCAGACAATTTAATTTGTACCCTAGTAGGAGCCTAAGTAAGGAGGCTAATCAACCTACACGCTTAAGAGACAAATTGGAGTACGACGTCGGTCGGTAGACATCGACGAAGGAGAAAGGTTAGCACTATTCCTCATCGGAGGGCTGACCAATATTCGCTCGAGAGCGCTTCACGCTGGACTCAACAGGAGCCTTAGTCGCACGCTTGCGCTTGCTCCCACGAGTGGTCTTGGTCACTGGAGACTTCGAGGCGTCTGCAGAAGTAGTACGCCCAGTGGCAGACTTAGCCATCATGGCAGCTCCGCGGGTGATGCGCTTTAAAGCGTGAGACGCAGACCCGGAGGCCGAACCCTTACTAGGACCAGAGGCTGAAGCCTTCCCAGCAGTACTCTTTCCAGAGATGATCCGACGACGAACTGCCTTGCCCAACCTGGGGTCGGTCTGGCGAGAACCCGTTTCAGGGATAGCAGACGATGACCCAGTCAAGGGATTTGAAGAGTCGGCTCCTCGTTCACGAGCCGGATGGTCCGATGACGGATTGTCCCTGAGGGGATGAGCCAAAGATTGAGACCTTATCGGAGGAACAGAGGATGAAGGCCTCATCTGAGGAATGTGACCCCATTCATGGGCATGCATACGCTCGTAAGACGGACGTGGAGGGGAATCTTCAACCAAGTCGACGATTTCGTCTTCATCCACAGCTTCAGCTGTATTACCGACTCCAGACCCAGACGGTTTAAACTGAATCGGAGCTGGCTTCGTCTGCTCTAGCAGACGAAGTGAAGTCGCAGCAGTATCGGCAGAAGCCTTAGTCGTCTGAGCCAGATTGGCCAGAGTGTCATGCAGAAGCGAAATGGACTCTTGAAGACTCGTGTACCGAGCAAATTCCTTCTGCAAACGAGAATCGTGCGCTTCCTTCTCAGCCTTGAGACTTGCAATCTGCTTCTGCAGGTCGTCCATGGACGACGCCATCTGAAGAGCATCTTGTTGATGGTGCGACGATTCGGCTGCAACCGCTTCCAATTCAGCATCCCTCTTCTTCAGAAGATCTAACGTCCGCTGGTACAACGCATCCGACTCATCGCGTTGAGTGACGATGGCCTCCTTCTCCTGCCGGAGAACACCGAGCTCCCTCTGGAGGTTGGCCAACTGAATGGCTACCCCTTCCCTTTCACGGGCCATGTTCTCGTCACCCAACGGTGCCATCTCACGACCAACAGCGGCTGACTGCATGCAAGCTTGAATGACGTCCTTAAGGCGAAACTTGTCGTGAGTCCACTTCTCAATAATGGGACGAGCAGCCGTACTCATCAAAATGGTCTTCAGAACATGAGTGTTCTCAGTGATGCCCAACCACGGCGAGTTCCACTCGATTGATATAGGGACCCTCTCAAGAGGTAGCCAGCGAGAGTTCGACTCCTTGTCCAATGGTGTACCAGGGAACTGGATCACAGGGTAGTCCGCCCACCTAATGCGGTCATGCAAATCCAGCAGCTGCTGATAGATGGTGGGGGTGACATCAAAGGGGTCGTCCCAATCCCTAGCCTTCGGATT
>CAZKHC010000091.1:0-8089 GCA_964552135.1 uncultured Algimonas sp.
GATCGCTGGGAAACTGAGATCGCAAAAAATCTAGCCTTGGACGCGCCCTACCGCTAGGGCCGTTTGAATCGCATTTAGGACACTCGAATCGTGCTCATTGCCATCGCATTTTATATTCTGGCGTTCACCGCCATTGCCGCCGGTTTTATGGTCGTTGCCGCCCGTAACCCGGTTCATTCGGTGATGTTCCTTATCCTGACATTTTTTGCAGCGGCGGGCCTGTTTGTTCTGATGGGTGCAGAGTTTATAGCCTTGCTGCTCATCATGGTTTACGTGGGGGCGGTCGCCGTGCTGTTCCTTTTTGTTGTCATGATGTTGGACGTTGATTTCGTTGAACTCAAACAAGGGTTTCTCACCTACCTTCCAGCGGGAGCGATTGTCGCCTTTATTCTGCTGGCGGAAATGATTTTGGTCGGCGCTGCCTATTTTGTCGAAAGGAAAAAGACTGTTGTCGAACCGTCGACGGACACGACAAATCTGGAAGCCTTTGGAGAGGTGCTTTACACGCAATATGCGGGCGCCTTTGAAGCAGCCGGGCTCGTTCTGCTCGTGGCAATGATTGGCGCGATTGTCCTGACCCTACGCGAGCGTAAGGGCGTGAAGACGCAAAACGCGATGGAGCAAATGGCTCGGACACGCGACGACGGGGTCGAACTTGTCGATATCGAACCTGGCCAAGGCTTAGGGTAGGAGGCCGTTATGATTATCGGATTACATCATTACCTTATCGTCGCGGCGATCCTCTTCACAATTGGTGTGTTTGGAATTTTCGTGAACCGGAAGAATGTCATCATTATTTTGATGTGCGTTGAGCTTATACTCCTGGCTGTGAATATAAATTTTGTCGCCTTTTCCACACATATGGAACACGTTCCCGGCGCAGACCCGATAGCCGGGCAAATATTCGCTCTATTTATTCTGACTGTTGCGGCCGCGGAAGCAGCCGTAGGGCTTGCTATTCTCGTTGTTTACTTCCGCAATCGCGGCAACATCGCGGTCGAAAATATCGACCTGATGAAGGGTTAGTCTCGTGATCTATCTTCTGATCGTTTTTGCGCCGCTTATCGGCGCCATGATTGCGGGCCTTGCGGGAACGCGATTTGGCCCGCAGTTCCTCAGCGCGACGGCGTCCAAAGTCGTCACAACAGGCCTTTTGTTCCTGTCAGCTATTTTATCATGGGTCGTCTTTATACAAATTGGTTTTGGCGACGCGCCAGATAAGACCATTGAAATCTTCCGTTGGATGGATGTCGGCGATATGGACGCCAATTGGGCCCTAAAAATCGATACGCTCACGGCCGTGATGCTCGTCGTCGTGAACTCAGTTTCAGCGCTCGTGCATCTCTATAGTTGGGGCTATATGGAAGATGACGCTTATCAGCCGCGTTTCTTTGCTTATCTCTCGCTCTTTACCTTCGCCATGTTGATGTTGGTGACGTCTGATAACTTCATCCAGCTTTTCTTTGGCTGGGAGGGTGTTGGCCTCGCGAGTTATTTGCTGATTGGTTATTACTATAAAAAACCGTCGGCAAACGCCGCCGCGATTAAAGCCTTTGTGACGAACCGCGTCGGCGATGTCGGTTTGGCGCTGGGGATTATGACAATCTTCCTCATGTTCGGGTCCGTGAATTTCGACACAGTTTTCCGGGCAATTGAATCCGGCGTAGATACAACGCTGCCGTTCCTTGGGTTTGAATTTAACGCCATCGAGTTAATTGCGTTCCTTCTGTTTATTGGTGCGATGGGTAAATCTGCGCAGTTTGTGCTCCATGTCTGGCTGCCCGACGCGATGGAAGGGCCCACGCCTGTATCTGCGCTAATTCATGCTGCGACTATGGTGACCGCCGGTGTTTTCCTCGTCTGCCGCGCCTATCCAATCTATGAACTTGCGCCGAATACATCCGGTTTCATTACGGCGGTCGGTGCGTTCACTGCGCTCTTCGCCGCGTCTGTTGCGCTTGTTCAAAACGACATCAAACGCGTCATCGCTTATTCAACCTGCTCGCAGCTCGGCTACATGTTCTTCGCCGCGGGTGTCGGGGCCTATAACGCGGCGATGTTCCATCTCTTTACCCACGCATTCTTTAAAGCGCTCCTCTTCCTTTGTGCGGGGTCCGTAATTCATGCGCTGCATCATCAGCAAGATATGCGCAAAATGGGCGGTATCTGGAAGAAGGTGCCTTGGACTTACGGCGCGATGATTATCGGGACGCTGGCGATTACAGGTATCGGTATTCCGGGAAGTTACACGTTCGGCTTTGCAGGTTTCTTCTCGAAAGACGCCATCATCGAAGCCGCCTATGATGGGCGCGGTTTTTCTAATGCGGCCATTTTCGCCTTCTGGATTGGTATAACGGCGGCATTAATGACGAGCTTCTATAGCTGGCGTCTCATCTTTATGACCTTCCACGGTAAGCACCGAGGCAAGCAGAAATATTTTGACGAAGCTCATGAGAGCCCATGGAATATGCGCCTGCCGCTCGTGCTTTTGTCAATCGGCGCGATCTTTGCAGGGGCTGTCTTCTATAAATATTTCATGAAAGATTATGGCGGGTTCTGGCATGGTGCGTTGCCGGGCTATGCTGGCGATACACATGCCGCGATTTCCAATACGCTATATGCCGCTGCGGAGACAACGCATTCCGATGCGCACCATGAGTCTTTTGAATCAAAAGGGTTTATCCATTGGTTATTGTTCCGCCCCGTTCACGGTTATCCGTATTGGGTCTTGCTCCTGCCGCTAATTGCGTCGGTACTTGGAGGAGTCATAGCCTACTTCATGTATATGCGCGGCAGCGTCGAAGATAAAATTAAAACTATCGAAGAGACTGGCGGAACCCCACTTTATAATTTCTTGCTCAATAAGTGGTATGTCGATGAGCTTTATGATGCGACCGTCGTTCGCGCGACGCGCAAGCTCGGAGACTTCTTTTGGAAAGTCGGGGATATACGCCTGATTGACGGTTTAGGCCCGAACGGCATCGCGAAATTTGCGTCGGGAGCAGCTAAGCGCGTTTCAAAACTACAGACGGGTTATTTATATCACTATGCTTTCGTTATGCTGCTCGGCGTTGCCTTGCTGATATTCGTCGCATTCCGCGGAACGGCGGGGTAGGACCATGTTAGAAGACATCCCAATTATTAGCCTGATTACTTTCATTCCGCTTGCTGGGGCGCTCTTTATTGCGCTCTTCGCATGGCTCGGAAAAGCCGACGGACGTAAGCAATTAGAGAAGAATGCGCCTCGCGCCGCTCTCTTAATTTCTGTCGCCGTTTTTATCCTATCTGTGTTGCTCGTCCTTGATTTTGACTCTGCGAAAGATGGGTTTCAATTTGTCGATGAAATGTCCTGGCTTGGCGGCGGTATTGATTACCGCGTCGGTGTGGACGGAATTTCCGTTCTCTTTGTTTTGTTAACGGCTTTCCTTACGCCGTTTTGTATACTCGCGTCGATGACATCCGTGAAGAAACGGATGATCGAATATATGATTGCGTTCCTTGTTCTGGAAACGCTTATGATTGGCGTTTTTGTTGCGCTGGATCTGATCCTTTTCTATCTCTTCTTTGAGGCCGTGCTCATTCCGATGTTTATCATCATTGGTGTCTGGGGCGGAAAGAACCGCGTTTATGCCTCTTATAAGTTCTTCCTCTATACGCTCTTAGGGTCAGTCCTGATGTTGGCGGCCATTCTTTGGATTTATTATTTCAGCGGCGTTCAGCTGGGTGAGCGCACAACGAATATTCCGCTCTTAATTGAAGAGATGAAAATACCTGGTGGTATTCAGACCTGGCTCTGGCTCGCATTCTTTGCCAGCTTTGCGGTGAAGATGCCAATGTGGCCGGTCCATACATGGTTGCCGGATGCTCACGTTGAAGCGCCAACAGCCGGTTCGGTTATTCTTGCGGGCATTCTTTTGAAGCTCGGCGGCTATGGTTTCTTGCGCTTCTCCCTTCCTCTCTTCCCAGAGGCGTCTCTTAATCTTGCGCCGTTGATTTTCTGGATGTCGATTATTGCGATTATTTATACGTCGCTCGTGGCTTACCGACAGAATGATATGAAAAAACTTATCGCTTATTCTTCTGTTGCGCATATGGGTTTCGTGACCATGGGTATTTTCACGTTCAATACGCAAGGTATTCAGGGCGGGATTTTCCAAATGCTCAGCCACGGGATCATCTCTGGTGCACTCTTCTTCTGTGTTGGCGTAATTTATGATCGCATGCACACGCGCGAAATTTCATTCTATGGTGGTCTTGTGAGTAAGATGCCTGTTTTTGCAGGGTTCTTTTTGCTCTTCACAATGGCTAATGTCGGCTTGCCGGGAACCTCTGGCTTTGTCGGCGAGATACTGACGATGGTCGGTGCCTATCAAGTGAACCCGTGGATTGCCTTTGGCGCAGCCTTCGGCATGATCCTCTCGGCTGTCTATGCGCTTTATCTCTATCGCGCTGTTATTTTCGGCGAAGTCGTCAATGAGAAGCTTGAAGATATTTTGGATATGACAAGAACCGAAGTTTTTATCCTCGGCACGCTTGCATTTTTCACACTTCTTTTGGGTGTCTATCCGTCGCTCGTCACTGACGTTACGTCTGCGTCTGTAGAAAAGCTGATCGATGATTTTAACGATGCCATTGCTGCGGCCCAAACCGCAGGCGGAGCCTCCTAATGTTCCAGACCATTTCAAATTTCTTGCCGGAATTATTCTTGGCCG
This sequence comes from uncultured Algimonas sp., assembly GCA_964552135.1. Taxonomy (GTDB): domain Bacteria; phylum Pseudomonadota; class Alphaproteobacteria; order Caulobacterales; family Maricaulaceae; genus Litorimonas. The sequence continues at coordinate 4,713 of CAZKHC010000091.1, forward strand.
TCACGGCGTCCTTTTTGCTTGGTTTTGGTTTGTCCAAAAATGCGGATCGTTCCGTCATTGTGCGCTATATTTCGGCCGGCATTTTAGTTGTCTTTGGGTTGATGGGGGTTTTCCTCGACCGGGATCCCGGCACGTCTTTTTCAGGCCTTTTATATAATAATGATTTCAGTGACTTCCTGAAAGCCGTCATCGGCTTTTCTGCGGCCGCCGCTCTATTGTTGTCCAAGCATTATTTCCAATCGGAGAAATTAGACCGTTATGAATTTTCTGTTCTGACGCTTTATGCCGTACTCGGTATGTCAATCATGGTCTCTGCGAATAATTTGCTGTCTATGTATATTGGTATCGAGATGCAATCGCTGGCACTTTATATTATGGCGGCCTTTAACCGCGATAGTTTGCGGGCCTCAGAGGCGGGATTGAAATATTTCGTGCTCGGCGCACTCTCATCAGGTCTGCTGCTTTACGGCGCGTCTATGGTCTACGGCTTTACCGGATCGCTTGATTTCGAAACCATCCGTGCGTCAATTTCTCTTATGGAACAATCGACAGGAGTCACTACAGGCGTTATTGCGGGTATGGTCTTCTTGCTCTGCGGATTAGCCTTCAAAATTTCTGCGGCGCCATTTCATATGTGGACTCCGGATGTCTATGAAGGCTCCCCAACACCGGTGACGGGCTTCTTCGCGGCAGCGCCGAAATTGGCCGCGATGGCGATTATAGCGCGTCTTCTGATTGTGCCTTTCGAAGACATTCTCGGTCAGTGGCAGCAAGTCATCATCGTCCTCGCCGTCCTCTCTATGGTTGTCGGCGCGCTTGGCGCGTTAATGCAAACCAATATTAAACGACTGATGGCTTATTCCTCGATTGCTAATATGGGATATGCGCTTGTGCCATTAGCCGCGGGAACAATTGCCGGGGTGCAGGGCATGCTTATTTTCATGACGATCTATATCATCACGGTGATTGGTGTTTTTGCCACAATCCTGCAGATGCGCCTACGTAATGGTATGGTCGAGAATATTAGCGACCTCTCCGGCTTATCGAAGTCAAATCCCGCAATGGCTGGAATTTTTACGGCTTTACTATTCTCTCTTATCGGGATTCCGCCGCTCGTCGGGTTCTTTGGTAAATGGTTCGCTTTTTATCCCGCCGTCGAAGTTGGTTTAACGTGGCTGGTAGTGATAGCCTTGGTCGCATCTGTTGTCAGCGCGTTTTACTATATCCGCGTTATTAAGACGATGTGGTTCGATGAGCCGACACGTGAGTTTATTCGCGCGCCGCGTATGACGCGTATCATTGCGATAATCTCAGTCTTACTTATTATCCCCGTGCTCATTTTGCCAGGAATATCGGGTGCGGCCATTGGTCTGGCAGAAACGGCTGCTCAGGCCCTTTTTGCGCAATAAGCGAACCCCCGCGTGAAGTTCATTCAGTTTGACAGTCTTGGCAGTACAAATGTCGAGGCACTTAAGTTATTTGATGCAGGTGAAGGCGCGCCGTTTTGGGTGCGCGCCGATGAACAGAAAGAAGGCCGTGGCCGCCGCGGCCGCAATTGGGTCTCGCCGAAGGGCAATTTTTACGCAACGGCTTGTTATGAATTTGACGGGACCCCGGAGGAGGCCGCAAAGCTCAGTTTTGTCGCGGCGATTGCCGTCGCGCGAGCCTTGAGCGCTTACACTTTAACGGCTCAGCCGAGTCTGAAATGGCCGAATGATGTGTTGCTTGGCGGCCGTAAAGTTGCAGGTCTTTTGCTCGAAGCCAAAGCGGGATGTGTTCTTATTGGGATCGGTGTGAACCTCGTCTCCCATCCCGACGGCGGGAATATTCCCGCAACGCATTTACTTGAGCATATGGCACCTGAGGCACTGAACAGTGATGAGCCGGAATTCACGGGGGCGGATGGCTTTCTCGCCATTCTCGCTCGATCTTTTGACAAAGTTTACCGGAACCATCTCGCCTATGGATTTTCCGCAACGCGTTCGGATTGGGCAAAGCTTGCGACAGGGCTTCCTGGACCCGTGATTGTTCGGCTGCCAGACGAAACTTTTTCAGGTCAGGGACAAAACTTGCTAGAAAACGGAGCGTTGCGTGTTATCGCGCAGGATGGCACGATACGCGACGTCCACGCAGGCGATGTCTTTTTTGAAAGCTGATACATGTTACTCGCAATTGATAACGGCAATACGAATATCCTTTTTGCGGTCCATGATATGGACACGGGTTGGTTGTTTGAATGGCGTATCGCTACAGACGCGTCGCGCACGGCAGACGAATATGCGGTCTGGTTCCATCAGCTTTTGGGTATGGTGAATTTGACATTTGAGGATATCACGGCCTGCGTGATTTCCTCCGTTGTTCCGCAATCCATATTTAATCTCCGCAATCTCTCCAAACGGCACTTAAATGTGGACCCGATTATCATCGGGGAAGAGGGTGTAGATGTCGGAATTGGTGTGCGCGTGGATAATCCAAAACAAGTCGGGGCGGACCGCCTCGTCACGACTTTAGGCGCCGTTTTAAGATATGACGGACCATTGATTATTATCGATAGCGGGACTGCGACGACATTTGATATTGTGTCCGAAGACAAACATTTTGAAGGCGGCATTATTGCGCCCGGAATCAATTTATCTATGCGTGCGCTGCATGAAGCCGCCGCGCAACTCCCGCGGATTGAAATTAAAAAGCCCAATAGCGTGATTGGAAAGAACACGGTTTCAGCCATGCAAGCTGGGGTGTTTTGGGGATATATTGGCCTCATTGACGGGCTAGTGCGCCAAATCCAAAAAGAAGACGGACGAGATTTTACCGTTATTGGAACGGGCGGAGTCGCCTCGCTCTTTGATGGCGCGAGCGAAACAATTATGCATTATGACTCGAAACTGACGATAGATGGCCTATATGAGATATGGCGGTTGAACCGTCCCGCAGCGTAAAGACACGCTGCGACACATCAGGATGCGACGCGAAACGGCCTCTCGCTCCTCACAACAAAGTAAGAAAATGACAAAACAAAAACGCGAAGACGAATTTGTCTTCCTACCCCTCGGAGGTTCCGGGGAAATTGGTATGAACCTAAATCTATTTGGGTTTGGACCGGAACATGATCGTAAATGGGTAATCGTCGATATGGGCGTCACATTTGGCGGCCCTGATACACCCGGCATTGATATCATCATGCCCGACATCGATTTCATCGAACAACATCGCCATAATGTGCTCGGGATTATCCTGACACATGCTCATGAAGATCACATGGGCGCACTGGCGCGTCTTTGGGACCGCATTCGTTGTCCGGTCTGGGCGACGCCCTTTACAATGTATCTTGTCAAAGATCGTTTGGCGGAAGCGGATATTTTGGAAGAGGTTCCGCT
>CAZKHC010000092.1:0-8061 GCA_964552135.1 uncultured Algimonas sp.
GAGCAAATTTATCTTGCCTATTTTGGCTTTCATTATTCTCAGCTTTGGCTCCATGATCATCCATTACATTCCGCAGACAGTCGGCGGCCAAAACACCTACCGATTATATCAAAAGAATATGCTGTTTCGTATCGGCGACACGGCGCCCCTCAAGGCTGATATTCTGGCGTCGGAAACTGACTTTATCGCCTTGCAAGAAGTCACAAATAAAAACTTAGCTTTCCTCTCAGACTTAAAGAGCCGTTTTCCATCTCAACATACATGTCCCTTCGCAAGCGTAGGCAATGTGTCTGTGCTCTCTCGCTGGCCAGATATGGGCGAGAGCAAATGTTTCGATAAAAACAGTATGACGGCTATGAAAGTTAAAACCCCTGACGGGCCTGTCTGGGTTATTTCTATACATCTTTATTGGCCTTACCCCCACGGGCAAGCTGAGCAAGTTGAAAAACTCCTTAAAAATATTGAAGAATTAGAGGGACCTAAAATCATCGCGGGTGATTTTAACATGGTGCCATGGTCGTACACACTAAAAACCTTTGAGCGTTCAAGTGATACAAATCTAGCGGGCGCAGCGCTACACAGCTTTGATCTTCCCTATATCCCTATGTCCACCCCCATCGACCACGTTCTGGTGCCGTCTGGGTCGCAATCGAAAATCCAACGCCGTGATAAATTGGGTTCTGATCATTATGGTATCTTGGCGGAGTTCAATTTTCCATAAGCGGTACATCAAAACAGTCCAAAACTTTTTCAAGACAAAAACCCCGTCAACACATTAGCGGTATTATCACCAATTTCTGGTACGCCATATCCACCTTCCATGATAAAAGTCGTGGGCAGACCGAGCTTCCCAATTCGCGCGCCATATCGCGCGTAATCCGGCGTTGTCAGTTTGAATGACGAGATCGGGTCATGCTCATATGTGTCCACACCGAGCGAGACCACCAACGCATCTGCGCCGAATGTCTCTATCCGTTTGCAAGCTATCTCAAGCGCTTCTGACCAGACATCATATGAGGCTCCCGCATGCAGTGGATAATTCGCGGTAAACCCTTCACCTGCGCCTATGCCGACCTCATCCGCATGGCCCCAAAAGTAAGGAAAATGATGATCGGGATGACCGTGGATTGAGGCGAAGAACACATCTTCGCGTGTGTAAAATATATCTTGCGTGCCGTTCCCGTGGTGAAAATCAACATCCAAAATAGCCACGCGCTGCGCGCCTTGATTACAAAGAAACTGAGCAGCGATGGCGGCTGTATTCAGCAAACAATATCCCGACATATAATCTGCGCCGGCATGATGACCGGGTGGACGCACGAGGGCAAAACCAGAGCCTGTTTGAAAAGATGTCGCCGCGGCACTGAGACCACAATCCACAATGGCTATGAGAGCGTCCCAGCTTGTTTCGGTGACAACCGTATCAGATGAGCTACAAAAATATCCTGCGGCTCCATCTATATCGATGGGCGGTTTTACACGGCGCGGATTATGCGGATAGCTCATGGGCAGTACGTCTCCTGCATAACCTGCCTCTTTCCATCTGCGCCAAGCCGTTTGTAGAAACTCGACATAATCAGATGAGTGAACAGCCGCGATATGTTTCAGATCATAGCTTTCCGGCGCGTGAAATTCTTCAAAGCCAGCTCGCTTTAATCCGGCCATTAGCAAATCCATACGATGCGGGGATTCATGCGGCGGGACCATTTCCCCGCGATGTAATTCTGATTTCGGGGAATGTAGGATATGATGTGGTGTATGAAAGATTTTCATAATCAATGTTCCCTTAGCCGTCTGAATCCGCCCCAACCCGCGCACTCAGTGCTGCTGCCATAAAATCATCTAGTTTCCCATCAAGTACGCCCGACGTATCTGACGTCTCAACACCTGTACGGAGATCTTTGACCATCTGGTAAGGTTGCAGGACATAACTTCGGATTTGATGCCCCCAGCCAATATCGGTTTTACTATCAGCGAGCGATTGTGCTTCTTCTTCGCGCCTGCGTAGTTCTTCTTCATATAAGCGCGAGCGAAGCATATCCCACGCCTGTGCGCGGTTCTTATGTTGGCTGCGATCGTTCTGGCACTGCACGACAATGCCTGACGGTTCATGGGTGATGCGCACAGCTGAGTCTGTTTTATTTACATGCTGACCGCCTGCGCCAGAGGCACGGTAAGTATCGACACGGCAGTCGCTCTCGTCGATTTCGATATCAATCGTGTCGTCAATTTCGGGAAAGACCCAGACGGAGGCAAAGCTGGTATGGCGGCGATTTGAGCTATCGAAAGGCGAAATACGCACAAGACGATGAACGCCAGATTCCGTTTTCATCCAGCCAAAGGCATTCTCGCCTTTGATGCGCAGGGTCGCAGATTTAATCCCTGCCCCGTCTCCGTCTTGAGCCTCTATCAGTTCCGTTTTCATGCCGCGTGAATTGGCCCAGCGCATATACATACGCAGTACCATTTCCGCCCAATCTTGAGCCTCTGTTCCGCCAGCACCAGGGTGAATTTCGACGAAGCAATCATTACCGTCCGCCTCGCCGCTCATCAGTGCGAGAAGCTCCGCGGCATCGGCGGCTTTCTTTGTTTGAGCCAGTGCCTCGACAGCGGCCTCAAGTAGCTCAGCATCCTCATCCATTTCAGCGAGCTCTGCCAATTCGACATTCTCGGTTAGTTCGGATTGGATTTTGCGAATGGCCTCAAAACTGTTTTCGAGCTTTGAACGCTCCTGCATCAACTTTTGCGCCTCTTGAGGCTTATCCCAGAGAGTTGGATCTTCGGCGAGGTTATTTAGCTCCGCAAGGCGGCGTTCAGCGACATCCCAGTCAAAGACGCCTCCTCAGCAGTTCAATAGACTGCTGGATGTCAGTTTGCATTTGGAGGATATCGGCTCTCATAATGAAGCCGATATGAGGCTAGTAGAGACCGTCGTCCAGTGCTTTCTCGACAGGTTTTTCAACAGGCTCTTCTGGAGTTTCTTCCGCTGGCGCCTGAGGTTCAGCATCTGTCGGCAATTCAGCCGGTAGATTTTCATCCAGAGCTTCCGTGGCTGCGCCTTCGGCAACATCGCCAGCCGCTTCTGCCGCTGTTTCGCCCGCATCCTCTGGCGAGCCTCTAACATCATCAACGGCTTTGTCAGCACGTTCCAATATATCCGTTAGGTCGCCAGTCTCTTCCGAACTTTCGCCCGTTTCTCCAGCCTCTTCATCAGAATTTCCATCAGGGCTTTCGGCAGAATTTTCAGTTTCATCATCACCATTCAAATTAGGGCCTCTTAACCCGTCGGAGGACTCAACCTTCTTTTCTGACTTTTCCTCTTGCGCATCCAAATCTGTAGGCGTGGAGCCGAAGAACCCTCCAAGCGAATCTGTTCCTGACCCAAAGCGAGTTCGGGTTCCCAAACCGCCGACACTTGGCTCCGTCCCAGGTTTAAAGGCTTCGAGGATAAAGTCTGGCGCGCCGATATAGGACGGCTCGCCCGTGGATCGATTCACGGGCGCTAGCGTAACGCCGTCAGGGATACGGAACGGGACTTTAGATTCATTCCGAAGCACCGTTTCCAAAAAGTCTTGAACAATTGGCACGGCGGAACTTGAACCTGTTTCGCGCCCCATCTGCTCGGGCGTGTCCATGCCAACATAAACCCCAACAACGAGGTCCGGAGAGAAACCCATAAACCAATTATCAAAACTATCATTGGTCGTTCCGGTTTTTCCGCCGAGCGGGCGTCCCAGCGAGCGCAAGCGAACGCCCGTACCGTTCTGAACGACGCCCTGCATGATATAAGTCACCTGATAAGCTGTGACTGGATCGATGACCTGCGTGCGAGCGTCAGGCAAAGCTGGCGGCGGTCCGCCCTGATAATCAGCCTGGAGGCAATCGGCGCAGTCAACTTCAAAAGCATTAAACACCGTCTTGCCGTTTCCGTCCTGAATTCGGTCCAAAATACGCGGCTCAACGGCTTTACCGCCATTAATCATCGCAGAATATGCTGTTGCAAGACGCATCAGTGTCGTCTCCCCGGCACCTAACGCCCAAGCGAGTTCCGGTTGCGGAGCATCATAAATTCCAAATCGTTTAGACAATCCCATGACCGGCGCCATGCCCATTTCATTCGCAAGACGCACTGTCATCGCATTTCGTGATTTTTCGACACCTAATCTAAGCGTCGATAATCCATAGAAGTTCCCTGCATTATAATTTTCGGGCTTATAAAAACGTTCACACTCGTCTTCTTCAACTTCTGCATCATCCTCACTATCATCTTGAACGCGTTCTTCCTGAACGCCGCGCAGCGCTAATGTACCTTGTTCATTCTCTTCGCATTCCACATCCTGACGTTCGATAACGAATGGTGCATCAAGGATTTGATCGGCAGGCGTAAAGCCTTGTTCTAATGCAGCGGCATAAACAAAGGGTTTGAAAGCCGAGCCTGGTTGGCGCTTGGCTTGAGTTGCGCGGTTAAATTGGGATTGTTCAAAACTATATCCGCCGACCATCGCCAAAATACGGCCCGTATGCGGATCCATCGCCAGCAGAGCGCCATTCGCTTTGGGGACTTGACGCAGGTTGTACTCCGTTGACGGGTCAGCCCCTTTTTTTACAGGTTTGCGCTGAACTAAAATGACGTCACCCGCCTTCAAAACAGAACGGACGGATTTCAAATCTGGACCAACAGCCCCTTTCTCCAGCGCTTTCTTGGCCCACGCAATGTCTGATAAAGCCATTGTGCCTTTTGCATCTGTCTCGGGATATGTTTCGTCATCCGGCCAATCGGCTGGTTGAGCAAACCCTAATTTTGCCGACTGTTCCGAAACCTCTAACACAGCAGCAACACGCCAATCGCCGATATCCAGTGGCGGTTTAACGGCGGATAATTTCTTTTTCCAATCGGACAAACTGTCGAAGGATTTTAGCGGACCGTGATACCCATGGCGTCTGTCCATCATCTCTAAACCGCGTCTTAGGGCGCGGCGTCCTTCAAGTTGCATGGATGTATCCAATGTCGTTCGGATCGATAATCCACCGCCATAAAGTTCATCCTCGCCGTACAGCTTATAAATTTTCTTACGCGCTTCTTCGACGAAATATTCAGACGCCAAATACTCGTCACCTTCAAGACGCGCCTTCCAGTCCAATTCCGCAACTTTTGCATCATCGGCTTGTTTCTGCGTGATATAACCATCCTCAACCATCCTACCCAAAATATAGGACTGACGACCTTTCGCACGCTCATAGCCGCGCTCATCATCAAGACGGTAGTTAGACGGCCCCTTGGGCACAGAGGCAAGATAGGTTATCTCCGCGAGTGTCAATTCTTGCATCGGTTTACCGAAATGTTTCAGCGAAGCCGCCGCCACCCCATATGCACCGCGACCAAAATAAATTTCGTTCAAATAAAGCTCGATTATTTCGTCTTTAGTGAAAGCCTGCTCCATCCGGCGTGCAATGAAAATTTCGCGTACTTTTCTTTTGATGCTGTAGTCATCGCCCACGAGAAAATTCTTCGCCACTTGCTGCGTAAGCGTTGAGGTTCCGCCAATCCGCTGGCCTTTTAATTTCTTGCCGGGCGCAGATAGCGCCGCTCGCGTCAACCCAATCGCATCCCATCCATTGTGACGGTAAAAACGTTGATCTTCCGCAGAGACAAAGGCGAGTTGAAGTTCGCGAGGGATCGTATTGACAGGTACAAAAACGCGGGCTTGCTTAGAAAATTCATAAATCAGCTTCCCATCGCCTGCATGGACGCGGGACATCACGGGCGGCTCATATTCCGATAAGCTCTCGACGCTTGGGAGATCGCGTGTCCATTTTACCATTAAAACAAACAGTATGATGGCAAGGATTAAGCCAAATACGAATCCAATCCCGAACAACCACTTGAACGCCTTCCAAATTTTGGAACGCCGCGACTTTTTTTGCGGGGTATCAGTTATGGAAATGGTCTCGGTCATAGGTCGAATCATCTAGCCGCGGAATGCGGCGTCATTTTGCTGATAACGAGGCAATCACTATATATAAAGGCACAGCTTCAGCGTTGACTCATATAACGATCAATCGCTGTCTCGACGCTCGCTAATATTTTAGTTCGGTGGCGCTGGGATTGTAATAATTTTTCATCCTGCGAATTTGAAAGAAACCCAAGCTCTAACAAAACCGCAGGCACATCAGGCGCTAAAAGGACATAATAGCCGGCTCGGCGATGCGAGTTTCCAATTAAAGCGGTTTTGCCCTTGAGTTCTTGGAGTAAAATTTCGGCAAAAGCATCAGATTGACTCTCTGTTTTCCGCTGCGCCAAATCAACAAGAATGTCCCCAACGGGGTCAGTCTGTTCAGACAAATCGACGTCCAAAATCCAGTTTTGGTTATTTACAATTCGTTTTGAGCGGCCCTTCGCGCGATCCGCAAGTGTGTATACCGAGGCTCCGCGCGCTGTTCTATTTCCGGCAGAATCTGCATGAATAGATATGAAAAGGTCGGCCTGCCCTGTCCTTGCGATTCTCAATCGATCATCATGGTCGACATAACTATCCCGCGTGCGGGTTAGAATAACTGTGTATTTGCCTGATCTACGAAGTCGCTCTGCAAGCTCATGGGCCGCTTTCGTGGTAATTGTTTTTTCAAGCGTTCCGCCCACACCGACGGCGCCTGGGTCCGTACCGCCATGTCCAGGATCAATCACGATGACAGGTTTCAATACCGTTTTGGTTATGTTGATGGGTTTCAAGACGGGATAAGGCGTCTTATTCTCGAAAAAGCGAGGTCCTGGAACACGCTGCGTCGTTTTTTCAACCTCAAGCCCCGGTTTCAAACGCGGAACGGGAACCTCAGCATGAGCCCGCACCAATAAACCCGATATCGCAATAAAAATGAATATGAGAGAGAGTCGAAACACGATGTGTTTGATATGCGAATTTATGGTGAATAAAGTCTTATCACTGATGATATTGCTGTCCCCAGATCATTGCCCGAACACGGCAACCTTCCAAGCTCAAAACAATAATATCTTAGAGAGCTGACAAATGCTTTGCCCTTTCACCAAAAATGGGGCAGGACGAGTCGACGGAAAACGAGTTTGGCAGGCTGATATACTCGCCCCCTCGTATCATCCGCGCAGCGCAGACGCCCCTGTTCGCGCTGCAACCCGAAAGTTTTTATGCACGTCACGCGACATTTAAATAAGACAGAAAGACCCGCATTTGCGGCCTCTACGTCTTCGCGCGCGGCGCTTTTGAACCCTATTTTATCATTTTTTGCCTCGCAGCGACGGACTCGAAGTCTGGAATACGCGCGAGCACTTGGAGAACACCATGACCAAACGTATGCTTATCGATGCGGCCCACCCGGAAGAAACCCGGGTCGTTATTGTCGATTCGAATCGTGTTGAAGAATTAGACTTTGAAAGCCGCCACAAGCGGCAATTACGCGGCAATGTCTATCTTGCCCGGGTCACGCGCGTAGAACCTAGCCTTCAAGCTGCCTTTATTGAATATGGAGGCAATCGGCACGGCTTCCTCGCATTTTCAGAAATTCATCCAGATTACTACCGTATTCCTGAAGCCGACAAACAGGCCTTGAAGGAACAAGAGGAAGAAGATCAACGCTTAGCCGACGAAGAAGAAGAAAAGCGCAAAGCCGCGCAAAGTAAACGCAAAACACGGATAAAACGCAACGATGATGAAGACTTCGAAGACGATGACCTGGAGGATGAAGACGATTCTGAATATGAAGATCATGAGGAAGATGAGGAAGATGAGGAAGATGAGGACGAGGATGAGCGAGATGAAAATCTCGACCCGGATGATGAAGACGCAACAGATGAAGACGATGCGGAAGTCGCTGAAGAGCAGGTAAAAGTCGCGTCCAAGCGCCGGAAGCGCATCTCTCGCCGTCGGTACAAAATCCAAGAGGTTATAAAACGAGGCCAGATTTTACTGATCCAAGCCGTCAAAGAGGAGCGGGGCAATAAAGGCGCGGCCATGACAACCTATCTGTCGCTGGCAGGACGCTATTGCGTCTTGATGCCTAATACGCCTCGCGGCGGCGGCATTTCTCGCA
>CAZKHC010000093.1:0-5925 GCA_964552135.1 uncultured Algimonas sp.
ACGCGGCTTTCGACGCGCGGCGATGCTTTACAGACAACGGCCTTACTAGACTGCGGAGGTTCCACCCCGTCAGGCTCTCGCCATCCGGCCCCGATAGATTTGCGCTACCAAACCCACCTAGACACACCGTCCCTTGGACCAACCAGTCACGTATACTTGCCTGTCCCATGTCCAAAAGAACGAGTTAAATATGCGGCCTATTCGTGTATTGGTGGACGGAGTTTTCCAAAAAAATGATTAGCCATTGAAAGAAAAGGGAAAACGCTTGCGATAGAACCTTGTCAATGCGGGACCAATGTTTCAGCAAACAGCCAAAGCTCAGGGCAGCCGATGAAAATTAGAATTCGGAAAACCGCTAGCCTTCGCCCCAAAGGCGTTTGAGCGTCCTGTCGCGACCGCAACCATTCCGGTAGCGATAATAATGCGCGCTGTTCTTTTTATAATAATCCTGGTGATACTCTTCCGCGTCATAAAAAGTTGTCGCGGAGAGAATTTGCGTGACGATATCTGCCTCAAACGGCTTACTCGCTGTAATATCCTTCAATGAGCTTTCTGCATCGCGGCGTTGATTGGGCGTTACGAAGATGGCCGTTCGGTAGCTTTCGCCCTTATCGCAAAATTGTCCGCGCGCATCTGTTGGGTCGATGGTTTTCCAAAAATGATCCACCAGCTTACGGTAGCTGGTAACAGACGGGTCATAGACAATTTTTACGGCCTCATAATGGCCGGTGCGGTTAGTGACGACTTTTTTGTAACTTGGGTCTTCTAATCCGCCGCCTGTATAGCCGGAAATCGCGGCTTGCACGCCTTTAACTTTTTCGAAATCCGCCTCAACGCACCAAAAGCACCCGCCTGCAATAATCATTTCTTCGAGCCCATCCGAGCGGACAGATTTAAATGGCGCGCGCGGTCCGGTCGCGACCGGATTAGAGGCCAAAATTTGCTCATTCGTTTCCGTGGATTGCACTGGCGCGCAAGCCGCAAAAGTCAGGCATAGGAGTGCCGTCGATGTAAAAAGTATTTTCATGTCGTCCTTTTCCCTTATTCTGGTTACACGCACCAATGACGATTGCGTCAGTATATCGTTAGGCGCGGCAGATTTTATATCCTGCCAATGCGCGCTCTCGCGCGACTTTATGTTCAACAACAGGCCTCGGATAAGTCTCACCCAATGTCACCCCCGCGGCAGCAAGAATCTCTTGCGGCGCGGTCCAAGGCTGATGAATATACTTCTTCGGCATTTTTGCGAGTTCAGGCACATATTTACGGACATAGTCACCATTCGGGTCAAATTTCTCGCCTTGGGTGAAGGGATTGAAAATACGAAAATAAGGCGAGGCATCTGCGCCGCTCCCCGCGACCCATTGCCAACTCGCTGCATTAGAGGCCGGATCAGCTTCTAGGAGTGTGTCCCAATACCAGGACTCGCCAACGCGCCAATCCGTGAGTAAATGCTTGATGAGAAAAGACGCGCAGACCATCCGCACGCGATTATGCTGCCAGCCCGTCTGCCATAGCTCTCGCATTCCCGCATCCACAAAAGGGTAACCCGTTTGGCCGCGCCGCCACGCGTCAATATTTTCTTCGCCGCCATCCCACGGAAAGGCGTCAAAATCAGACTTATAATTTTTCGATGCCAAATCGGGATTATAAAAGAGCAGCGTGTAGGAAAATTCCCGCCAGCCAATTTCAGACAAAAATTTATCCGTATTGAAATGGCTCTGCTTTGCCGCAGTCCAAATTTGACGCGGTGATATTTCGCCAAAAGCAAGATGCGGTGAAAGTTTGGAGGTTCCGCTTTCGTCGTCAGGGCGGTCACGCTGCACAGCATAATGTTCAACAGGGCCATCCAAAAATGCGGAAAGGCGAGACATCGCCCCCGCTTCTCCCGGCCTATAATCTGCAATAATATCAGAGCCCCAATCTGGTTGATTGGGCAGCAGGTCCCACATTTCTAAACTATCGCTTTCGAGCCCCTTAAAACACATCATTGATGTAGGCGAAGCAATGGGCGGCGCAACCTCTATATCGCGGCACACGGCGCGCCAGAACGGGGTAAAGACCTTATAGAATCCGCCGGTTTTCGTCGCGACCTCCCAGGGCTCGGTCAGTAAGTTTGCTTTGTGGCTTTGAACCGTCACACCTTTGGCTTTCAAATTCGTCTTTATGACCTCGTCAAGCTCCCGCGCCCAGCCTGCATAGCGCCGATTCCAATGGAGAGTATCCGCCCCTGTTTGGGTGATAATTTCGTCCAAAATTTTTGCCGCAATCCCGCGCCGCAAAATGAGTGAACCGCCCTTAGATTCAATTGAGGCCTTTAAAGACAATAAGGAATGATGCCGCCAAAGATTCGCCGCAGCGCCAAGGGGCCTGCCCGTATTTGTCTCGTCAATATAGAGAAGAATAAGCGGCCGCTCGCTTTTCAGGCCAGCATAAAGAGCGGGATTATCACTGAGCCGTAGATCACGGCGAAACCAAATAATGACAGGATTTTGAGACGTCATGTTTTGTCTACGCCTCAGATTGGAAAACCGTTGCCCGCAGACTCATATAGTCTATCAGCTTAACGTCGTTTCTGACACATCGAACAAATCTGCCATGACAGATTCTGTTGTCGGCCAACGTCCAGCCCCTTTACCGCGAATGCGGTATTGATCGCCGTCATCAAAATTAAAAATGGCATGCGCCTCTTCCCCGTCCGCCTGCGCGAGGAAATTATTCTTGGACAAATCTTTCAGCTCCAAAGCCGAAGAAAAACCGTTCTGATCTTTCCAAAGCTTTGAAATCCGTTTCCAGGCTCCCTTAGCTGGCGCCTCTGGATTAAAGTCTTCGATAGTGTCCATCGGAATATCGGAAAGCTCGATAGCTTCCCCAAAAGCGAGCATCGCAATCAATCGAATTTTCGCGCCTGCGTCATCCCCGCTGACATCAGAGGTGGGGTCTGCCTCGGCGAAACCTTTCTCTTGCGCGTCTTTTAAGGCTTCAACATAGCTTCGGCCCTTGCCAATTTCGTCGAGTATATAATTCGTGGTCCCGTTCAGCAATGCGCGCACCCGCGTGATCCGACCCGCCTCCCTTTGGCACATCTCAAGGACGGGCATCCCGCCTCCTGCCGCAGAGGAAAACCGAAGCTGCGCCTTATTTTCGGCCGCGAAATTGAGTAGAGCTTGCCCGCCTGCAGCAATAGCTTGCTTATTGGCCGAAACGACATGCACGCCGCGTTCAATCATCGCTTTGCATCGCCCAAGCGCAGGCTCAATCCCGCCCGAAACATCAATGAAGACATCCGGTTTCGCGGCAAGCAGATCATCAAAATCTGTAACGAGCATCTCTGGCTTATAGCCCTGATCTATATATTTATCGGGACTACGGACCATGACTTTCGCGAGTTCAAACTGCTCCGGATGGGCGGCTATACGGCGGAATACGCCGCCGCCAACACTGCCAAGGCCCATCATCGCCACTCGCAATCTTTTAGGGGTCGGCGCCGGCATCATCTCGCCGGTCTTTGCCCCAACGCGCGTATAAGACGGAAGGCCGGGGGTACCGACGCGAAAGGGCACTTCTTGCGCGCGGGCAAACCCAAGTGCGCGCGGCGCAATGAGTGGTCCGGCCACGCGCGTCGCATCTTCCCATGAGATCTGTTCATAACGCGCGCTATTCGGGTTTGACTTTGGGTCAACCTCATAAATTCCGTTTACGTCTTTTAGCAGCACCGCCTCAACGCCAAGCTGATTGGCGACATAAAGCGCGGTCAAATCCGCACCGCCGTCACCCAGTAAGACCGCGCGGTCCTTTTCACCAATGGCAACAAAGCCCGGCATCACAACAATATCGTGATCTTTAAGGTCCTGCAGCAGCTGCGGCGTGTCCAGTCCTGTAAGCCGCGCTTCGGTAAAACTTCCCTCCGCAGTCAGGCCCAAATCCCGGGCTTGGCGGACAAAGGCAGGGGCGCCGATACGCTCCAGCGCCAAAGCCAGCAAAGCCGCCGAACGGCGCTCTCCGAGTTGCAAGAGTTCCGGCAAATTCTTTGCCTCGCCCTCAGGGCCTATTCGGCGAGCTTCAGCCATGAGAACATCCGTCTGGTCGCCCTGCGCGGAGGTGACAGCTACCACATTTTGTCCTTGGCGATAATGGCGGTAGATTTCCGAGGCCGCCTGGGTGTAGTCCTCCAATGAATTTAGGACGGAATGACCGAAATTCAGGACAATGACAGGAACAGGCATGACAGGCTCTCTATTTATAAAGAGCGTCAGCTAGGCCCGCACCCGCCGCCTGTCAATCGGAGACCCGCATGGAACATAAATCTAATACACAGGATTTTGGACCGCCCCCGCAGCATGGTTCAGTTTGGCCGCGCATCTGGCGCGGCATAAAATTGCGTTGCCCGCGCTGCGGCCATGGCAAGCTATTTCGAAGTTACCTCAAACCTGTTGAGCGCTGCAGCCACTGCAATCAAGCCTGGGCTCATGTGCGGGCGGAGCTTGCGCCTGCTTGGGCCGCTATGACGCTGGCCGCCCATGTCACCGTTTTAATTTGGCATTTTTTCTTTTGGAAAACACAAATGCCGAGCTTGCAACTTACGGCTATTTTATGCGCAATCGCCACGCTTATCTGCCTGATTAGCCTTCCCCCTATGAAAGGCCTGTTTATGGCCATTCTTTGGTCAAAGGGCACAACTGATAGTTAAAGCCCCTAGAAAGTCAGTTGACGGCGCGGACCCACACGCGCATAGGGCGGACATCATCAAGACCGACTGAGGGACAGGCCCTTTGAAGTCGGGGCAACCCCGAACGCTTTTAAATAAAAGCCGTGGACGGTGCCAAATCCTGCAGCTTGAGCTCAAGCGGCGAAGATGAGGATTTGAACAGACTATCTGTTCCCCCTCCCTTCACGATTGCGCCAAATTGAAAAGGCAAAACATGGCAATTGGTCATGACATAGAGGCGGTGCTGGGCACATACACCTTAGATCGCGGTTGCGATATCGCCGAGGATATCGTGCGCGGGCGGAGCTATGGCAATCCAGATGGTCCGGTCATCGTCGTATTAGGCGGCATATCGGCCACTCGTTTCGTCGCGGATGGCGGGCGGCAAGACAGAGGATGGTGGTCCCGATTGGTACGCGACGGCGGCGCAATTGACTTAAGCCGCTTTCATGTCATTGGCTATGATTTCGCGCCAAATGACGAAACAAAAACCTGCCCCGAGACAATAACCACCGCAGATCAAGCGCGCCGACTAAAGGCTCTCTTGGACGCGCAAAATATCACCAAAGTCGCAGCCATAATCGGCAGCTCCTATGGCGGGATGTGCGGCCTCGCCTTTGCCCGCGATTTTCCTGAAAGTCTCGATCAGCTTTGTATTATCGGCGCCGCCCATAGACCCTATCCGATTGGAGTGGGCTGGCGCGGCATTCAGCGGCGGATTGTTCGCTTAGGGCTTGAGGCAGGCAATCCAAAAGACGGCCTTAAGCTCGCGCGAGAGCTGGCGATGACGACTTACCGCACGCCCGTCGAATTTGCGGATCGTTTTACCTTAGAAGAAACCAGCACAAATCCGAGCCAATTTGATATTTGCGATTATCTCGGCAGCCGCGGCGATGTCTTTGCAGAAAATATGGATGCAAAACGTTTTCTGGCGCTGTCGGAATCCATCGATTTGCACCGCGTGGAGCCCGAAAGCATTTCAACGCCGACTTTATTGATGACGGCCATTTCAGACCAGCTCGCGCCTCTGCCTGATATGCGCGAGCTGCGCGACCGCCTTGCTGGGCCAAGTGAGCTTTATACCTTCACCTCGCTTTATGGCCATGATGCGTTCTTAAAAGAATATGATGCCATGGACCCCCGTTTGGCAGAGTTTTGTAAAGGGCTTGAGTAAGATGGTAACCGTTATTTCCATTTTCGATTTCGTTTGTAAAAAA
>CAZKHC010000093.1:6025-8024 GCA_964552135.1 uncultured Algimonas sp.
GGGCTTGAGTAAGATGGTAACCGTTATTTCCATTTTCGATTTCGTTTGTAAAAAAAGATCCTTCGGGTTTCTTTTCGTCGTATTTACCGCAATCTATTTTTGTCTTTTCTTAGGGCTATTTTTCAGCTTACCCGAAGCATTTTCTGAAATTACCTTCATTCAAGCAATCACTGCGGGAATTTTTTTACCTCTATCTGGAGGCTTAATGGCTTCACTTGCATGGAAGCTTGTAACTTGGCGTGCACGTGAGTCTCTCGAAATTCAAAAAGAGAAAATGAAATGAGAGCCCTACTCGATTTTCTCTGGCTTGTGGTTCGATGCGCCGCCTTCATTTGGGCCGTGTCCGCCGTGTTAATTTTGATCCTCTTTGCTGTGGGTTCAGAGGCCAAAGGTTTAACCTTGGGTGAAAAATTCATCACGACCGTAGAATATGCAGCCTATGTCGGCGGTATATTTGGGACATTGTTAGCCGTTTTCATCTGGTGGCAAAATTGGAAAATTACACGCAGAAATAAAAAAACACGCGCACGCCAAGACAAGACAAAGCAGAAGACCTCGTCATGACCGACTCTAAAACCAAAATCGTCCAAGCAGGTATTGGAACCGACCCGGCCCATGGCTCGGTGCCGCCGCCGCTTTATCTGTCCTCAACCTATCTCTGGCCCAACCCGTCGGAAAAAGGCGAATATGATTATGGCCGCTCGAATAATCCAAACCGAGATATTCTCGGTGCTGCCTTAGCGGAACTTGACGGCGGCGCAGGCGCTATTGTGACCTCTTCGGGCATGTCCGCGATTGATCTCGTTTTAAATCTCATCAATGCCGATGATCTCGTGATCGCGCCGCATGATTGTTACGGCGGCACGCACCGCCTTTTAACCCACCGCGCGGCACAGGGGCGCATTCGCGTGGCCTTCGTGGACCAAAGCGACGCAGCGGCGCTCACCGCAGCACTTTCGGAAAAGCCTGCGCTCATCTTTATCGAAACACCGTCTAACCCGCTGATGCGGGTCGTCGATGTGAAAGCCATTTGCGCCGCGGCCCAAGCCGCTGGCGCCATCTCTGTCGTAGACAATACATTCCTGACACCGCTGCGCATGAAACCGCTCGACCTCGGCGCGGATATCGCTCTGCAATCTACAACGAAATATATAAACGGCCATAGCGATATGATTGGCGGTTGCGTCGTCGCGAAATCCGAAGAACACGTCGAACGCCTCGCGTGGTGGGCCAATGCAGCGGGCGTCACCTCTAGTGCCTTTGATTGTCACCAAACGCTTCGCGGACTTCGGACTTTGGCTCTAAGATTAGACGCCGCCGAGTCCAACGCCCTTGCGATTGCGAAATTTTTAGAGACGCAAGATGCTGTCATCCAAGTCAATTATCCAGGCTTAAAAACCGACCCGGGATATGCACGCGTGCAGGCGCAGCAATCCGGCCCCGGGGCGATGCTCTCTTTTGAGATCAAAGGCGGGCTCGAAGCCGCAGCGCAATTCTGCCAATCCCTCGATATATTCAAACTCGCCGCCAGCCTCGGCGGGGTAGAAAGCCTTATTTGCCTCCCAGAGACAATGACTCATCGCGGCATGGAAGAATTCGCGCGGCGCGAAGCTGGAATTAGCGAGAGTTTGCTTCGGCTTTCGGTGGGAATCGAAAGCGAAAGCGACTTATTGGCAGATTTAAAGCAAGGATTTTCTTCAATATCACAATAAGTTAAAATTTATTGTCTCTGCAATGCCGAAAATTCGACATCTCACGCAAATTTTTCGCTTGAGAGCTTTGGCTTGACTCTTTAAGGGAAGGTGAGTTTAAGGAACCCTATGTACTCGCACGATGAAAACGAAGTGAAAGTAAAGGTCGCAGTCCGTCAGCAAACGGTCTCAAGCGATGCTGCCGTCTATGTCGGCGTCCTTCTCCTCGTGATTTTATCTGTCGTCGTCCTCGTCGGGCGAAGTTCGGGTGGTATGTAAGGATAATATTCCAGACGCAGACCACCCGC
>CAZKHC010000094.1:0-7994 GCA_964552135.1 uncultured Algimonas sp.
CCGCCATGACGACTCCAATCATGACATTACCGTCGCTCTCGCCGAGGAAGCCATATCGAAAGCCGTCGATGAGGTAAAAGAGCGGGTTGCAGAGGCTGATTTTCTGAAAGACGGGCGGTAGGATGTCGATATGGTAAAATGTCCCCGACAAATAAGAGAGCGGCAGGATGATGAATTGATTCACCACGGCTAATTGATCAAATTTCTGCGCCCACATGCCGGAGAGGATTCCAACCATGCCTAGCATGACCGCCGCTGAAATCCCAAAGTAAAGCACGGCCCAGAGTTTGACGGGAATAAGCGGCGTGAAGAATATAGAGAGTGCA
The DNA here is from genome assembly GCA_964552135.1 of uncultured Algimonas sp. Classification (GTDB taxonomy): domain Bacteria; phylum Pseudomonadota; class Alphaproteobacteria; order Caulobacterales; family Maricaulaceae; genus Litorimonas. Next base: position 327 of record CAZKHC010000094.1, read on the forward strand.
ATCGCCGTTATGGTCGCAACCAAAATACCCCGCGTCGCCGCCCCGCCAATATAACCAAGCGTCAATTCGATGTAAGATAGCGGAGTCATGAGAACATCATTGATCGCGCCGGTCATCTTACCTGTCATAATTGATGAGGAGGAATTGGAGGAGGCATTGTTCAATATTCCAAGCATCACGAGTCCCGGGGCGAGGAAGACGACAAATTCATCTGTTGCCGTGCCTTCGCCAATCCCGCGCGTCTGCGCAAAGGCGAGCACGAAGACGATCATAAAGAGGAGGTTTGAAATAATCGGCGCCAATATGGTTTGCGGCAATATTTTCATAAAGCGCCGCACTTCTTTCATATAAAGCGTGCGCAGCCCCATCCAATTTAGCAAGCCATAGTTACGGCGCGTTGGCGTCGCAGCATCTAGGGCAAGGGCTGTGGCGGGATTATCGGACATATGGTGCGTTTATTCTGTCTCTCCCGCGACAGCAACGTCTAGTTAGGCAATGTCTTCAGAGTGAGTTTAGGTAGGGTAGGTCAAGAGTATGACGCGTAAGCTCCTCGCAAAACGCGACTTCTCCACAGCAAATCGAATCAGTTGCAGCTTTTTGCTGTGGAGAACCTGACACTGCATCTTGTGGGAGCGGGTAGGGTCTTTACGACATGTTGTGCGGGAACGGATTTGTGGACTCCCGCCACACATGACGCGGACTGGGCATCTATACAGACCTCGCCCTGCTGCACAGACAAAAAGGTATATCATGGCTTGGACAGATGATCGGGTTGCAACGCTGACGAAACTTTGGGCAGATGGATTATCCGCCTCCCAAATCGCAAAGCAACTAGGCGGCGTGACGCGAAATGCCGTTATCGGTAAAGTCCATCGCTTGGGCCTGTCTGGCCGGGCTAAACCGTCTTCACCTGCGCGCAAGGCCGCGGCGCGCAAAACGGCGGCAAGCAAAAGGACCCGCTCGAGTAGCGCGTCAAAACCTAAGGCTAAGACATCTCGCGCGCCTTCGGCTCCGCGAACACCGCGTGTGATTGCCAAGGTCGCGACTCCCCCGCCCCCGCCGCCGCTCGAGGCCAAGCTTCAGGCTGACGGCAGTTTTGCGACGATTATGACGATTACGGATCATATGTGTAAATGGCCAATCGGAGACCCAGGCTCCGATAATTTCCGTTTCTGTGGTCGCCATACAGACCCGGAAGAGCCTTATTGCCTCGCGCATAGCCGCGTAGCTTATCAGCCGTCGCGCCGCCGAGGTGCGAGCTCAAATACAAAAGCTTTTGGCCCGCAGCCAACGAGCCGGAAACGTATCCGCTAAGTGGTAAGCAAGTTTAAAGAAAAAGCCCGGCCATTTGGACCGGGCTTTTTTATTGGGTTTTATTTGAGCGGGTAGAGCGCTTATGCAGAACCCGTATTCATAGCCTTTATTCTGGGGCCCGCTTATCGGCATATCGCTCCCGTAAAGCCCGTTTCAAAATCTTCCCAGACGCATTGCGCGGAATGATATCTGTGAAGACCGCGCTTTTTATGGCTTTAAATCGGGCGAGTTTGGTCTGGGTGAGTTCGATTAACTCAGCTTCGCTGACATCTAATCCGGGCGTTTTGACGATGACGGCCATCGCGCTTTCGCCCCATTTTTTCGACGGAATGCCGATGACGGCTGCATCGGCGACGCCGTCATGGGCAAGGAGGACATTTTCTATTTCGGCAGGATAAACATTCTCTCCGCCCGAAATTAGCATGTCTTTAATTCGCTCGACAATGGTTACAAATCCGTCGGCATCGGCGACGCCGACATCTCCGGAATGTAGCCAGCCATTCTTGATAGCTTCAGCCGTTGCTTCCGGGCGGTTCCAATAGCCGACCATATTATTAGGCGCGCGCATGCAGACTTCGCCGGCCACGCCCGGCGCGCATTCGCTGCCATCTGGCGCTGTGATACGGACATCGGTGTAGAAATAGCCCTTGCCCGTAGAGCCGGGACGCGCGGCGGCATCTTCGCCGAGGATGAGGCAGCCCGGCCCGCAGGTCTCGGTCATGCCATAAACCTGATTGATGGAAATGCCCATTTGCGCAAACTCTTCAATCATGGAAATTGGCACGGGCGCCGCGCCGGAGACCATTGACCTCATTGACGAAGCGTCATGAATATTCGGGTCAAAAACGGCTTTCATGGCTTGCAGCATAGCTGGGACCAGCAGCGTGTTCGTAATTTTTTCATCCCGAATAATCTCCCAACTTTTTACGGGGTCAAAGCTACGGGTGATAACAAGGCGAGCGGCAGAATAAATGCTTTGAAATGCCGGCGTGAGTGCGCCGACATGGAAGAGCGGCAAGGAGAGCAGGGTCGTTTCATCCAACCCTGCTTCATTGGTTGCCATCATATTTGTAATAGCAGCAAAGACGGTGCTGTGGCTATGCATAACGCCTTTCGGCAAGCCTGTTGTGCCGGAGGTATACATAATGAACAGAAGATCATCATTAGATCCAGAAATCGCGGGCTCCGTGTCAGGGTGAGCTGCGGTCAGGGCGTCAAAATCATCTGCAAATGCGGCAATATTTCCGCCAAGTTGGATATATCGTTTTATATCCGTTTTGGCTCCGCGCGAATTAATCTCTGCGACTTGTTCTCCAAATTCCGGACCAAAGATGAGCGTGGTTGTGCCGCTGTCTTTTAAGATGAATTCCAGCTCATCGGGCGTTAGGCGCCAATTTAACGGAACAAGCGTCGCTCCAATTTTGGCAGTGGCGAAAAAACCCTCGACGAATTCAGAACAATTCATCAGCAAAATACCAATGCGGTCCCCTTGGCTCACGCCTGCATCCATAAGGGCATTCGCAAATTGATTAGTCCGCGCGTTTAACTGCGCATAGGTAAAACGGCGGCCACTATCTGTTTCCACCAGCGCCTCGCGGTTTGGCATTCGCCTTGTTCGGCGCGCTATTGTGTCGCCAATATTAATGTTCATAGTCTTCCCCGGGTGGTCTTTTTGACCGCAATATGTCCTTTATTATGTCAGGACGCCTTTGAGCTGTACAGGGCCGCCGCCCGCTTGCCGCGAATAAGAGCCAAGTCTATGCTGCGCTATGCAAATTTCAGATTACCTCAACCGGTTGGGTTTAAGCGCCGCGCCGCTGCCAAGTTTGGCGGGACTCAGTCTTTTGCAAGATCATCACATGCGCCATGTGCCGTTTGAGAATTTGGATGTTCTCTTGGGGCGGCCGCTTAATCTGTCACCTGAGGTGCTCTTTGATAAAATCGTCACGCACCGTCGCGGCGGATATTGTTTTGAACTCAATACGCTCTATGCGCGGCTACTTGCGGCGATTGGCTTTAAGCCTGTGCCGATGATGGCGCGGGTCTGGCTACGCGATCCGCCCGACACGCCGCCGCGCACCCATCTCGTTAATCGCGTTGAAATCGACGGTGAGGATTGGATATCGGATGTTGGATTTGGCGGTCGCGCCGCGCGCGTACCGCTTAAAATTGAAGACGGATATGAAATGGACGATGGCGATGGACGTATTCGTATTCTTGCGGATGAGGTGTTTGGCTATCGCATTCAGCGCTGTCAAGGTGCCGTTTGGGAAAACCAATATACGGTGGAACTCGCGCCTGCGCATAAATCAGATATTTTGGCGGGCAATCACTGGACGGAAAATTACTCAGGCTCGCATTTTAGGCACGGTATAGGCGTTGGCCTCTTTACGCCGGAGGGCCGAACAAGTTTTTACGGCGGCATACTCACCCATCGCGGCGCGGATGTTCATACCCGCAAGGTCAGCGGAAGAGAGAATGTCATCGCATTGCTCGCAGAAACATTTGGCCTGCAACTTATTTTGACGCCCGAAGAAAAACGGCGGCTAGCGGAATTTACCCAGCCTCAAGACAGTCTTTAATAACGCGGCACCGCATTACTAATGAGGTTTAGCGGGATGGCCGTCGTGTCTTTGCTTTGGCGCATGACTATTCGGCTTTGTACATCCGAGACGAGGTCAATCGAGAGTAGGACTTCTCGCAAAAACGCTTCATATGCATGCATATCGGTTGTCACAATCCGCAGCATAAAATCGACAGCGCCTGTGACCACGGCGCATTGCACGACTTCGGGCATACGCGCGACGGCTTGTTCAAATTTTTCCATATTGGTGCGGTTAGGCAGCGAGAGTTTGACGGCGACAAACACCTCAAAATCTAGTCCTAATGTTTTCCGGTCCAGCAGCGTGACTCTGGCTTTGATAATCCCAAGTTCTTCCATGCGTTTGATACGCCGCCAACAAGGGGAGGAGGATAGGCCGACGACTTCGGAAATATCCGAAACCGAAAGCCCTGCATCCGATTGGATCAGATGTAGAATTTTTGCATCGATATTATCGAGTTTGTCGTTCGCTATGCCAATCACGCTTTATCCTCACTCACAAAAGACAATTTTACTGCCAAATACTAATTTGTTAGAAATTCCTGCTAACATCACGATGTAAATCTTCAATGCTAATTTACCAAAATCAGTGTAGTCAGGCACAAATTGGCGTAACAAATGCGTGAGGCCGTGATTTATGGCGTCTTAGCATCCGTTTTTATGGGGTAGAGGATCACATGGTAAAAAAAACCGGATCAAATACATCGCGTCTATACGTCCCGGAACCGCCCTTTCGTCCGGGAGATACGCCTGATTACTCGCATATTGCTGTGCCCGTTGCCCATACGCCTGCGCGGCCAGACCCGCTCTGCGAAGCTCATGAAACCACGCCTCATGCGACAAGCCTCATTCGTGTCCTACGGTTTTCCGGTGAAGCCAAAGGGGATTGGGCCCCAAAAATTCCGGCAGAGAGCTTACGCGATGCTTTGCGCGACATCGCGCTGACGCGGGCCATGGATGAGCGCATGTTTAATATGCAGCGCCAGGGCAAAATGAGCTTTTACATGAAGTCGACGGGAGAAGAGGCTGTCTCCGTCGGCCATGCGCTGGCTCTGCACGATACGGATATGATTTTTCCAACCTATCGCCAGCAAGGTATCCTCATTCATCGCGGCGCGAGTATGAAAGAGATGATGTGTCAATGTCTGTCTAATTCGGGTGATCCGCTGGACGGGAAATCCATTCCGGTTCTTTATTCCTTCAAGAAACACGGCTTCTTCTCAATCTCGGGAAATCTCGGCACGCAGCTTATTCAAGGCGTCGGCTGGGCCATGGCCAGCGCTTATAAAAATAGCGACGAAATCGCCTCCGTTTTTACAGGCGAAGGCGCGACAGCCGAAGGTGATTTCCATTATGCTTTGAATTTCGCGTCGACCTACCGCGCGCCCTGTTTGATTAATGTCGTGAATAATCAATGGGCGATTAGTTCTTTCCAGGGAATTGCGGCTGGCGAGGGTGAAACTTTTGCGGCGCGCGGAACGGGTTACGGCCTGGCGACTTTGCGTGTGGATGGAAATGACCTTTTGGCGGTTTACGCCGCAACCAAATGGGCCGCAGAGCGCGCGCGCGGCGGCGGCGGAGCGACTTTAATTGAGCATTTCACCTACCGTAAATCAGGCCATTCAACCTCGGATGATCCCACAAAATATCGTCCCGATACTGAGCCAGAAGTCTGGCCTTTTGGAGACCCGCTGGACCGGCTGAAGACCCATCTCATCCATATTGGAGAATGGGATGAGGCGCGACATGCGGATTTGCTTGAAACCTGTAAAACCCAAGTGCGGGATACCTATAAAGCTGCGGAAAGCATGGGGAGCCTCTCAAGCGATACAAATGTCAATGATTATACAATGTTTGAGCAAGTCTATGAGCGGCCCCTTCCGCATTTGGATGAGCAAAAACGTATGTTCACGGCAGAGCTAGATTAGGCCGTGCCGCAGATGAATATGATAGAAGCCATCCGCGACGGGCTGGATGTGAAAATGAGCCAAGACCCGAATGTGCTCGTCTTCGGAGAAGATGTTGGATATTTTGGCGGTGTATTTCGTGCGACCGCAGGCCTGCAAGAAACTCACGGTTTGCACCGCTGTTTCGATACGCCGATTTCGGAAGGCGGAATTGTCGGTATCGCGATTGGTATGGCGGCCAATGGATTGCGCCCTGTCGCTGAAATCCAATTCGCAGATTACATTTATCCCGCCTATGATCAAATCGCGAGCGAGGCAGCGCGGCTTCGCTATCGTTCAAACGGGGATTTCACCGCGCCCATTACAATCCGCACGCCCGTCGGTGGCGGGATTTATGGCGGCACTACGCATAGCCAATCGCCCGAGGCGCTTTTTACCCATATCGCAGGATTAAAGACGGTCATTCCGGCTAATCCTTATGATGCCAAAGGCATGCTGATATCTGCCATTGAGGATAATGATCCTGTGCTCTTCTTGGAGCCAAAGCGGCTCTATAATGGACCGTTTTATGGCAATCCGCATGCCCCTGCGAAAGCTTGGCGTGGCCACGTGCTAGGCGAGGTACCGAGCGGGCATTATACAGTGCCGCTCGGCCAAGCGCGCGAGATTTCTCAAGGCGATGATGTTACCATTCTCGCTTATGGCACAATGGTTTGGGTTGCCGAAAAAGTGGCAGAAGACATGGGCGTGCGGGCCGATATTTTGGATCTACGTTCGCTTCTCCCTCTCGATATTGATGCCATTGAAGCCTCTGTCAAAAAAACCGGCCGCTGCGTTATTCTCCATGAAGCCACCCGCACATCCGGTTTTGGCGCGGAGCTGGCGGCCCAAGTGCAAGAGCGCTGTTTCTATGCTCTCGAAGCGCCCATCCAACGCGTGACAGGTTGGGACACGCCTTATCCACATGCCCAAGAATGGGCCTATTTCCCGGGTCCAAAACGTGTCGGCAATGCGCTCCGCAAAGTGATGGAGGGCTAGGGTATGGGGACGCATCTCTATAAGCTTCCCGATATTGGCGAAGGCGTTGTTGAGGCTGAAATTACGGCGTGGCATGTCAAAATTGGGGATTTTGTATCTGAAGAAGACCCCATTGCGGATGCCATGACAGATAAGGCGACAATTGAACTGACCGCGCCTGTCGACGGCGTCGTGACATCTATTGCCTGCGAGGAAGGGGATATGCTCGCCGTCGGTGCGGTGCTGGTGAGTATTGAAATTGAAGGTAAGGGCGATGCGCCTGAAGCTGAAGCGTCGCCTGAAAAAAAACCAGATACCTCAAAGCCCGAAAAACAGGTCGAGACCAAAGCGGGCGCCCCCGCAGTGAGCCGGGCGCCTGTGACGCGCAGTCTTTCAAAGGGTAAGGCCTTAGCTTCTCCCGCCGTCCGCGCTCGCGCGGACCGCCTAAATATCGACCTTGCAGCCGTTCCCACGGAAGGTCCACGTGTGACCCATGCGGACCTTGATGCATTTCTCTTAAGCGGGTCTTCCGCTCAACCTCTTGCTTCGCCTTCCCCCATTTCCCCGGCGAAGCCGTCTCCTGCCTTTTCCAACCTGTCCTCCGCAGGTGAGAAAGTGCAGGAGACACCTAAATTACCTGGCGAAACGCGCCAGAAAATTATTGGGCTTCGCCGGGTCATTGCGACGCGCATGGCGGAGTCGAAACGCAATATCCCGCATTTCACCTATGTTGAAGAAATGGATGTGACCGCTCTCGAAGAGATGCGGGCACGGATGAATGCGCGGAAATCGGAAGAGAAACCAAAGCTCACGGTTCTGCCGCTCGTG
>CAZKHC010000095.1:0-7979 GCA_964552135.1 uncultured Algimonas sp.
GCGATCTTTACGACTTCGACTTCTAGCATGCGGTTGAGCGCGCTTTTCGTGTAAGTCTTATTCGCGGCGGGCGTGCTGTCTGCGTAGAAAGTCTTTCCTTCTTTCGCCATATCCCGCAGGAGCTGGGGCGGGGAGAAACGGGCGCCGTGACGCTGCGCGAGCATATCTGCCGTTGAGACATAAGCGCTTAGGCCAATCGTATCGATATAGGAAAGGGGACCGCCCGTGTATGGCGGGAAGCCAAGACCGAAAATCGCACCAAGGTCCGCACTTTGTGGGTCTGGTACAACGCCTTCCGCGAATGTACGGGCCGACGGCGCGACCAGAGAATAGAGCAGGCGTTGCGAAACCTCATCAGGCGATGGCTGTACCTCCGCGAGCGGATAGTGATCCGTCATGCCTTTCCAGAGATCGAGACGCTTTCCATCTTTGTCATAATTATAAAAACCAGCGCCAAGACGGCGGCCGCCGCGATCCCATTTCGTCACCATATTCGTGATGAACTCTTCCGCACCTGTCGGTACATATTTATCCCCCATTTCTTCTTGGGTCGATTTCATGATGTCATAACCGAGTTTCAGAGTGGTGTCGTCTGACACTGCGAGCGGGCCAATTGGTAAGCCAAGGTTAGCCGCACAATTTTCAATCAGCGCCATGGACACCCCTTCGGTCACCATCAAAGCAGCCTCATTAATATAGGGCGGGAAGACTTGGTTGGTGAAGAAACCCCGTACATCTTTGACGATGATAGGCGTTTTGCGAATTTTCTTATTATAATCCAGCGCCGTTGCGAGGGCGAGGTCACCTGTTCCGGCATGCGGGATAATTTCCAGAAGCGGCATTTTATCAACGGGCGAGAAGAAGTGCATGCCGATATATTGCTCAGGACGGGACGAGTTTTTCGCCAATCCGCCAATTGGGAGGGTTGATGTATTCGTCGCAAAAACCACGTCCTTGCCGATAACGGCTTCGGTTTTTTTGATAACATCGGCTTTGACATCTGGGCGCTCAAAGACGGCTTCGATGACGAGGTCGACATCTTTCAGCAAGGCGTAGTCGTCTGTAGGTGTAATGCGCTTGAGGAAATCCTCGGCTTGTTCTTTCGTCATCCGGCCGCGTTTGACCTTTTTGTCGAGGATTTTTTGCGAATAGGCGATAGCCTTTTGCGCTTCTTCCATATTGCGGTCGAGGGAGATGACTTCCATCCCAGCTTTGGCCGTCACATGGGCGATACCCGCACCCATTAACCCGCATCCCAAGACACCCACTTTCTTGATGTCCTGCTTTGCAATAGCTTCAGGGCGGCCGGCACCTTTCTCCGCCGCGTTCTTGTTGAGGAACAAAGTGCGGATCATATTTTTGGAGGTCGCGCCCATCAAAAGCTTTGTGATATACTTGCTTTCAATCCGTAGTGCCGTGTCCATAGGCACGATAGAGCCTTCATAGAAACATGACAGTATCGCTTCGACGGCAGGGTAATTGCCTTTGGTTTGTTGCAGGGCCATGGCGCCGGAGGCCATGAAGAATTGCACGGATTTTGGATTCATAGCTCCGCCGCCGCCTGGGATTTTAAAGCCTTTGACATCCCAAGGCGCAACAACGCCTTTTTCGATGTTCTCTTTGACCCAAGCTTTCGCCGCTTCCGTTGTTGTGCCAACCGGAACGACCTCGTGGATGAGACCTTGTGCTTTTGCTTTTTGCGGATTCAGGTTTTTTCCTTGCGTACACATCATGGCCGCGGGTTGGAGACCCATCAGGCGCATGGTTCGCTGCGTTCCGCCCGCACCCGGAAGAAGTCCAACAAGAACTTCAGGGAGACCAAGCTTAATTTTCGGGTTATCGGCGACAAAACGCTGATGCGTCGCGAGGCAGATTTCGAGACCACCGCCAAGCGCGAGCCCTTCGACGGCTGCCGCTGCAGGTTTGGCCTTTTTGCCTTCGCGCTGCATTTGGCGCGCTGTCCAACCGCCCGTTTCCATTTTGCGAAGAGCTTTGGTCAGCTTCATGCTTTTTTCGAATTCCGCCATTGTTAGCTTTTTACCAACGGCGTTGTTTTCGCTCATCATGTTTAAATCTGCGCCTGCCAAGAACGCATTTGGTTTGCCGGAGGTGACAACCAAGCCTTTCATCGCGTCATTGGTATTATAGTCGTCTATGAAGCTGTCGAATTCATTGATGAAATCGGGCGTCCAGACATTCATGGTTTGATTTGGGACATCGATGGTCAGTGTCACAATGCCATCAGAATCCGTGTCTAACTTAAAATTATTATAGCTCATTTTTATATTCCGTCAGAAGTCGTCTTAAACGCGTTCGATGATTGTGGCTGTGCCCATGCCGCCGCCAATACAGAGCGTCACGAGAGAGGTTTCTTTGTCTGCGCGCTCTAGCTCATCGACCATTGTGCCGAGGATCATTGCGCCTGTTGCGCCGAGTGGGTGACCCATCGCAATCGCGCCGCCGTTCACATTAATGTCGTTATGATCAATATCCAGGGCTTGCATGAAGCGTAGCACGACCGCCGCGAAAGCTTCGTTTAGCTCATAGATGTCGATGTCTTTGACATCCATGCCCGCGCGTTTCAGCGCTTTTTGCGCCGCAAACTCAGGGCCTGTTAGCATGATGGTTGGCTCTGACCCTATGGAGGCCATTGAGCGGATGCGCGCGCGCGGTTTTAAACCGAGGCGCTCTCCTGTTTCTTTATTGCCGATCAGGATTGCTGCGGCGCCGTCGACGATACCGGAAGAGTTGCCTGCATGATGACGATGTTCAATTTTTTCAACGCCCGGGTAAACTTGGTTGGCGACATTATCGAAGCCAAAGTTCTCGCCCATCATTTTGAACGATGGGTTTAAGGCACCCAATGTTTGCATATTCGTGTCAGGACGGATGGTTTCGTCCTTGTCCAAAACTGTTAGCCCGAGGATGTCTTTGACGGGCACAATAGACTTGGCGAAACGGCCTTCGTTCCAGGCTTTGTCGGCGCGTTTGTGAGACTCAACGGCATAAGCGTCGAGATCATCGCGAGAGAAACCATATTTCGTTGCAATCAAATCTGCAGAAACACCTTGCGGGACGAAGTAATTGGCAATCGCGACGGCCGGATCTGTTGCCATTGCGCCGCCGTCGCTACCCATGGGAACGCGTGACATGTGCTCAACGCCGCCGCCAATCGCCATATCGCATTCGCCGGCCATGACTTTGGCCGCTGCGATGTTGGAGGCTTCGAGACCAGAGCCGCAAAAACGGTTGACCTGAATGCCAGAGGTTGTCTGCGCATAACCGGCTTGCAGGATGGCTGAGCGCGTAATGACCGCACCTTGTTCACCAACAGGGGAGACACAACCGAAGGCGATGTCTTCAACTTCGGCCGAGTCAATACCATTGCGATCGCGGACAGCTTCCAGGACTTGCGCCGCGAGCGCTACAGGCGTGACTTCGTGAAGGCTCCCGTCGGATTTGCCTTTGCCGCGCGGTGTACGCACCGCATCATAAATATAGGCTTCGGTCATAGTCTTTCCTCTCGCATGGGCGTCTATTACTTCTTTTAAATACGATTGATCCGGGAGGGGAAGAAAATTCCCGAAAGTCGCATCAATGGATATGGGGTGCAGTTAACGTTCACGTAAACCCAACGCAAGGGCTCATAAATGAATATACTGTGATGGTTACTGCAGGTTTTGCCTCGCGGGCTGATTGGTTTTGGGGTGCAATGTTGACTGGATAGCTAGCATTTTTGAATCAACTTAAGCTCTATACGCTTTTTCTTCAAAATGTCGCGATGCGGCCCGCCCGTCTTTGTGTAGGAGGCACGATATCATATTGGTCTATAAGATAATTTTTGAGTTCGTTGAGGGGCATTGGTTTTGCGTAAAGGAACCCCTGACAAAACCGGACACCCAATTTCATTAAGAGCAATTGCTGCTGCAAGTTTTCGACGCCTTCGATGATAACAGAGCTGGAAGTGACTTGGGCAAGATTAACAATAGCGCCTAGGAAGGAATAGGCTTCAGAGTTTTCGATATCCCGCACGAAAGACTGGTCAATTTTTAGCACCATATTATTGAGCTTTTTTAGCCTTTGGATAGACGAATACCCCGTTCCGAAATCATCAATTGCGACGTTAAATCCTGCAGAGATTAGAGATTGAATTTGATCATCTGCTTTGTCTTCATTTAGGATCGTCGACTCGGTAATTTCAGCATTTATTCTAAGTCCACTGGCGCTCGCGCGATTTAATGCCGTTGTAATGCGGTTAATGTCTTTGAGTTGAATGGGTGAGATGTTGATATTTATGTAGGGGTCTATCCCGCTTCCAAAATACATATTGCGAATATCGACGGCTTCGTGAGCAATGCGCTCACAAAGATATTCTGTTATGTGGTCTATTAAGCCAGACTCTTCGGCGACCGGTATAAAGACATCTGGGCCGATCGAACCTCCGGTCTCGGTATTTAATCTTATCAAAGCTTCAAGACCGACCGGGCGATTTGTCATCAAATCAATAATGGGTTGATAGGCGACGAAGAGCATGTTTTTGGTTAGCCCCTGTTTTATGGCTTGCTCTACGGATTGTTTGGCCAAGATCTTCGTTTCGAGATCTTGGTCAAAAACCATCGTCTTTTCGCCCGACATCAGCGCATCTTGGATTGCGATGGACGGGCGAGATAATTGGCTTTCGTCTTTAGTGTTCAATTCTAGTAGAGTTCCGCCGATTATGAATGTCGGCGTTTTGGACCCTAATGAACTGGCGGCGAGTTCCGATAATTCCTTATGTAGCTGTTTTAGGTAGTTCGCTAATTCATGGTTGTCGCCCTTGAATTCTATCCATGCCAAAGCGCTTTGAGGGGATAGTCGGCCAAATTTCTTGAATGATGTATTTTGGAAGGTTTTTACTTGAGGCAAGCCATTAAAAAGGAAATTATAGTCTTTATTTGAATGCGTCAGTTCCGTCGCTCTGAATTCAATTAAGGCGTAGCTATTGTTCGAAAATTTATTCTGACTTTGGCTCAAAAATTTTAATAGACTTTCGAAAAAATAAGCTCTTCGCAAAAATCCAGTTTGCGCGTCATGTCTTGCAAGAAAAATGTATAAATAGAGCATGAGCGAAATGATCCCAAATTGAATCATGCGTTCGATTTCCGCGCCGACTAAAACTTCAAAACCTGTTAGATATTCGATATAACTTGATGTTCGCCCAAAGGATCCTGGTTCGTAAATTGAGATAAGTGTCAATGCCGTCCAAGTGCCAACGGCCATTGCGCCTGTTAGAGCGATCATTTTCCCATTAAAAAGGACAATTCTAGCTGTGAGATAGATAAAGAATATATTCGCCGTCGGAGATTTCAGGGCGATGGAAATGGGCACATGATATGCCAATGCGTAGCCAATGAGGATCGCAGCGGCTGATAGAAAGTCCAATAGGGCGCTATATAATTGGTATGTATCGCCTCGCGGCGTATTCCAATTTCGAATGAGCCGGATAGCATTGAGCAGAATGACAGTGGCGGATATGCCCATCAGGATGATTTCTGATCCTGAATCGCTGGTATGCGGGGTTATCAAATATAAACAGAATAAACCCAAAGGGATCATTAAGCTTATGCAGGATAGAAGCCGCTGTGCGCTTAAACGGTCGTTTAAATAGTCATTTAAAGCAAATTTAGTCTGTCTTTTGCTATCTTTACGTTCTGCATCCATAGGTTACATTAGCGCAATATAGTTCAACCCAAGGTAATTAATATAATTAATTTTGTATGAATTGACCGAGGCGTCTCGCCCCACCTTTTTGAAAAAAAAGGGGGGGGGAGATTTAAGACGATAACCTTGCGTGTCTAAAGCTGACCATACGTTTTTCTTTCTCATTCCAAAGTGCGAGTTTGACGCATTTCAAACTCTGCACAAAAGTCAGGCGTCCGACGGATTTTAGCTCCGGATGCGCTCTTAATATGCGCGGCAATTGATAGAACGGTATGCGCGCGGAGAGATGATGGACGTGATGTACGCCGATATTGCCGGTCACCCACATGAGCCATTTGGGCAAATCGTAGTAGGAACTGCCTTCCAGCGCGGCATGTTCGCGGTCCCATTCACCCGTACGGGACCAATGGGTTTCGTCAAATTGATGCTGCACATAGAACATCCACACCCCGATAGAGGCGCCAACCAAGACCGTTGGAATTTGAATCATGACGAATATCTTCCAGCCAACGGCCCAAATCAATCCGCCGTAAAGAAGCGCAACACCGAGATTGGTCAGAAGTGTACTGGCCCAAGGTTTTGCTCCGTTTTTCATCGCGCCAAAGGGGAGACGGTTGACGAGGAAAAACACATAGGCTGGGCCGATCCCAAACATAACCAGTGGGTGACGATATAAGCGATATTTTATTCGCTCCCATTTCGAGGCAGCTTGATATTCTTCGACCGTCAGAGTCAAAATGTCATCGCCCATACCGCGCCTGTCCAAATTGCCGGACCCCGCATGATGAAGCGCGTGGCCGCGTTTCCAATGGTCATAAGGGGTCAATGTGAGAATGCCGATAAAACGGCCGACCCAATCATTGGCGCGCCGATGGCTGAACATGGATTGATGTCCGCAATCATGTTGAATGATAAAGAGGCGCACGAGCAATCCGCCGGCCGGAATAAAGCCAAGAACTGCCCAATAATGACCGGCTTGCATCAGTCCCCAAATCCCAGCCCAAAGCAGAAGAAATGGAATAAGCGTAATCAGCAATTCGAAGACCGCACGGCCGTCCTCCGCTGTTCGGTAAGGGGCGAGGCGTTGGAACCATGTCCGAGCTGGCGACATAAATAAATCCTGTTCAAAAACGGAAAAGCTGAGTGTGAATCAACCGTGCCGTGATGGCGATTAAGAACATATGAATAGGACTGCGTTACGGCGTCACAAGTGAACATAACTTCACGCCTGCGTGTGATTTTTGATAGCTAAGGGGGCTGAATTGGGCCGAGCGACTTTATCAGGCGCCCTTATTCAGGCACTGTTACTGTCACGTAATCCGGTAAGCCGCCGACGAGATGCGCCTCTATGAAATTCACGGTATGGTCGAGCAAGCTTATCCCATTGGACTCGAGGGTAAAAATATCAATTTCGCCAAAGGCATGACCGCCGCCGTCAACAGTGTAAAAGGCGAAAGGTACGCCAACTGCGTCGGCGCGGGCTTCTAGCTCAAGCGCGCTTTGATAGGGAACAACATCATCTTCATTACCGTGTAGAATAAAGAGCGGCGCTTCCATGAATTCAAGGTCTGTATCCCGGGGTAAATCGCCCCAGTAATCAATCACGACTGCGGGCTCCGGACGAGCAATGCTAAATTGATTGAGGCCATAAGCGACTTGCATCACTGTAATAGAGCCAGCCGATGATCCCCAATAGGCGAGATTTGTTGTATCTAGACAATACTCACCTGCATTATTTTCCATCCACGTCAGGGCGGCGACTGTGTCTTCTGTTGCTGCGACAGCTGCGTTCACCAAGGGCTGTTGTGGGATTGGCGTTATCGCAATAAATTCGCCAGCGATATTTTGGAAAGTTGGGGAGAGAACGGGGTCATCGCCCTGTAGACGATATTGAATTGAGACGAAATTCATGTCTTTTTCATTTACCGCTTCGGCCAAGCGCGTAATGTTAGTGCTGGTTTTATTTCCGGCAATAAATCCGCCGCCATGAACGAAAAGGACGGTCGGTCGATTGGCGGCACAGTTTGCATCCGGCTGATAAATATCTAGCAAGAGAGGGATAGTGCCATTTCCAGTTGCCGCCTGCGTATATTCAATATCAGAGTTTAGGACGGGCTGCGGCGCGGCGGTTGTTGGCGGCGTTGAGCCCCCTCCATTTGACCCCCCGCCATTTGAGACAGACGTCGACGGCGATGAACTGCCGCCTCCGCCGCACGCGGCTAGAGCGAATACCGATAGAAGAGAGGCGGCAAATTTCGAATATGAAGTCATTATGTCCC
>CAZKHC010000096.1:0-7722 GCA_964552135.1 uncultured Algimonas sp.
GCGCCCGCGAGCGCAAAAATCAGGGCTGTGCGAAAAAGTCTCATCCCAAATAGAATGAGGCCCCTTGCCGGTTCTGGCAAGGGGCCTCATCATAAAGTTTCAGTTAGGCGCAAGGCCTCCCAATAATAGGGGCCAGATTAACCCTGACGCGCCTTAAAACGTGGGTCCGTCTTATTGATAACGTAAAGACGGCCTTTACGGCGAACAATTTGGCAATCGCGGTGACGGTTCTTCAGCGATTTCAGCGAGCTACGAACTTTCATGGCGGTGCGCTTTCTTCTAGGTGTTAAATTCAAAGGCGGCCTATAGGGCTGAGTCGGGGAGCTGTCAACGCGGGAAGTGCGCCAAAACTGGCCTGACAGCCCGAAGTCTTAACCCGACCTAAACCAAAAACTTAACTGCGGTTAATCATCTTATCAGGATTGTCACAATCGACCACCTATCGGATGGACGCAAAATTTGTTATGAGCGGTCCATGAAAACCGCTTTTCTTGTCTCCTCAGCCTTTTTTTTGACGGCTTGCGCCACTGCCCCTGTTGCGGAGGCCGAAGCTGCGCCCACTGCAGCTGCGGAGGCTCAGCGCAAGATTGACGCCTCCATTTCGACGACCGCTCCCGCTGACAGCCTCACCCAAACCCAGCGCTTTGAAGCTTGGAAAGGGCAATTTATCAAGGCTGCGATTGCGAAAAACTACAACCCAGACCTTGTGCGCTCCGTCATAACGCCTGCCAAAATCAATCCATTGGCACTTGAACGCGATGCCAATCAACCGGAGTTCACCAAGCCCGTTTGGTCCTATGTCGACGGCGCAGCGAGCGACGCCCGCATCACAGGCGGCCAGAATAAGATGACAGAAGTTGACGCGGTCCTTGATACAATCGTCGACCGTTACCGCGTCCCGCGCGAAGTTCTGACCGCAATTTGGGGGCTAGAGACCAGCTATGGCCGAATTCTCGGTAAACATGACATCATTGATTCGCTGTCGACTTTTGCCTTTGAAGGCCGCCGAAAGAGCTTTGGCGAGAAACAGCTTTACGCCTTGCTGGATTTGCTCGCCTCAGGGGATGTCCGCCGCGAACAGCTAACGGGGGCTTGGGCTGGCGCCATGGGGATGACGCAGTTCATTCCCACAACCTTCCGCGACTATGCCGTCGACCTCGATGGCAATGGCAATAAAGACCTGTGGACGGACCCTGGCGATGCGCTGGCCAGTGCTGCCAATTATATCTCGCGCTCCGGATGGCGCGCAGGCGAGCCTGTGATGACCGAGGTCAAACTGCCTGCAACATTTGATTACGCCGTGACGGACGGCTCCAAGAAAACCATCAACCAATGGACCGCGATTGGCGTACAGCCTGTCTCTGGGCGAAGATGGAACGCCGGAGCCGGATTTTTAGAAGCTAAGCTGATTGCGCCGGGCGGATCCAAGGGACCGAAATTTTTAACATTCAAAAATTTTGATGTGCTCAAGCGCTATAATAACTCAACCAGCTATGTGATGGGCATTAGCGTTTTAGCCGACGCCCTCGCCCGCAAACCCGGCATCCAGCAAGACTGGCCGCGCGGGGATAAGCTGCTGTCCTTTAGCGATAAGAAAGCCCTGCAACGAAAGCTCACCGAGCTGGGATATTCAACGGGCGGCGTGGACGGGCGTATTGGCCCCAATAGCCGCCGCGCCATTCGCGCCTGGCAAGCCGCGAACGGCCTCACGGCCGATGGCTATATGGAACAACGTCTCTTCAAAAGGTTGATGGCACAATGAGAACACTTATTTTATCCACTGCAATTGTCCTAATCGCAGTCCCCGCCTTTGCCGGCGATAATCATGAACATGCGCCGGAAGTCGACGGCAAAAACGTTTGGGGCACGTGGATGGTCGCCAGCGGCTCTGCGCATGTGGACATCGTCGATTGCGGGGACGGAACGCCCTGCGGGACAATCTCTCATCTTACAGTTCCGGGCTCAGACGGCGCGCTGGATGACAAAAACCCTGATCCGGAACTGGCGAAATTACCGCTTATCGGGTCTCGCATGTTATGGGGATTTGAAGCGAAAGAAAGCAAATGGTCCAAAGGCCGCATTTACGACGCCGAAAGCGGCGAGGATTATAAATCCAAAATGCAGCTGCAAGAAGATGGAACCTTGAAAATCAAAGGCTGCATCGGCCCCTTCTGCCAAAGCCAAATCTGGACACCTGTTACGGCTGAATAGATTTACTCAGCGGGATCAGCGACAGCCTCTTTTGCGCGGATAACGGGCCAAAGTAGCTGCTCGGCGACACTCGTTTCGGGCAAGTTCTCAACGCCGAATTTCTCTGGATATTGGCGGGTGATCTTCGCCGTGCCAAAGAGGATATCCCAGAAAAACAGTAGATTGCCGTAATTGCCTTTATAATTCGTCACGCCGTCAGAGGCATGTTTCCCGTGATGGGCGCTATGGGTGGCAGGCGTCGAGATTGTGCGTTCCAACACCCACATGAGCGGCGCTAAGGCTTTGATACCATAAAGATGCTTGTCCCAGCGCAAGTCAGAATGCGCGCCGTAAATGACGGTCATTTTGACGACAATATAGCCCGCATAGACCCAGCCGCCACCTAGATAAATCAACATACCCGAGAACCAAAGACCTGGCATCAAGAAGTAATAGAAGATATTATTTCGGTACACGATACGGATAGACAGATATTCGGCCTGATGATGCGGGCGGTGGAGTTTATAGAGCCACGGCGTCGCATGGGTAATGCGGTGCCACCAATATTGGGTCATATCATCCAGCACTAAGAAGAGCCCCAAGACGGGAAGCCAATGCCAGCTTTTGAGGACATCGGCGCTGCCGGGGAATAAGACGGCTCCAACAAGCATACCGCCTCCGACAACAAGCGGCTGCGTAATGAGTGTCAACATGAGGGTCGAAATCAGATCCACCCAGCCATCGCCTTTGACTTGCTCTTCCTTATTGAAAAACCGCGTAAATATAACTTCCAGCGTGATGAACGCGAAAAAGATACTCAAAATAACAATGATTTCCGGCTTCATCAGTCTTCCCCAAACTTGCTTTTTCAGCGCATGGTTTTCCGCGTTGAGCTTACCTCAAACAAAAAATGGCCCGCCGTCAAGGCGAGCCACTTGAATAGTGAATATGCAAATCTGGGAAATAAGCCTAATGCGCGTTAGATTTGCTGCCTTTAAACGCATCCACCGCTTCGCGCCCTGCGGTTTCCGTAGAGCCCAAAATCTCCGCCTGTTTTTGCGCCCAGAGACGTTTTTGATAGCGGTTCGAGATAACGTCTGTGACGACAAGAACAAAGACAACGAGGTAGAAACTCGACTTACTCATCGCGTCAATCTGGAAGCCGAAGAGTTTCAGATGCGCCAAATGCGCGCCTTCTGTAACCAGCAAGACACCGACAAGGAAGAGAATGAATAGGCCCAAGACCTGATACATCCGGTTCTTTTTGAGGAAGTCCGTCACCTTATCGGCCAGCAAAATCATCGCCAAACCAGAGAGTAAAATCGCGATGACCATGAGCGGAACTTGATAAGAGACAACACCTGTCGCGGCATCTTTAACACTCGCAATCGCCATGGCTGACAAGATTGAGTCGACAGAGAACACGAGATTCATCAGGACAATCAAGGTAATCGCCCCTGCAACCGTGCGTTTCCCGCCACCTTCTGAATGTTCAATATGGTCGACTTGTAGCAAATGATGAATTTCTTTGATCGCCGTGTAGATAATGAAGCCGCCGCCTACGAGCGTAATCAAGGCTTGAGCGGTAAAATCACCCTCTAAAAAGCCTTTCATGTGAATGCCAAAAAGAGGCTCTGCCAGAAGCGCAAAAAGTTTCACAATAACGAAAAGAAGCACAATCCGCAAAACAACGGCGATGCCGATACCCCATTTCCGGACCTTCTTGGCATCATCTTCATCACCGACTTTATTCGACTCAATGGCGATATAGAGTAAGTTGTCAAAGCCCAGGACGGCCTGCAATAAGACAAGCATAAACAGGGTGAAAAGCGCTTGTACGGTTAATAGTTCAGCCACGGAGAATCCTTTCCATCTGGTCGATTTGCGGCGGGCTTAGCCCAAGTTGAAGCTTAGGTTAAGGCCTGAACCGCCTTCTCTTGTGTGAACCTTGAATAGCCGTGATATTAATGCGACGTTCAGACCGCTTTTGATAGGAATGACAATGAATATAAAACCTATGTTGTGCGCGTTGACCGCCGCCGCTATCTTTGCGGCCTGTCAACCCAAGGTTCAGATTGTGCCGTCGGAAAAACCGATTGTCATCGAATTGAACGTCAACATTAATCAGGAAATTCGCGTCCGATTGGATAAGGATGTTGAAGACCTGATTTCGGATAATCCGGACCTATTTTAGGTCCACGCACCCCCAGGACCGCTTTATGGTCCGCAGATTCAAGGAGGCTGTCATGGCCACATTGATGAAAACAGTTTTCAGCGGCTTTGCCGCACTTGCCCTTCTCGGCGGCGGAGCCGTCGTGATGAATACGGCCGGCCTAAACGCGGCCCACGCCCAAAGCTCTACTAAAGCAACAGTTGATGCAGCTATTTCGCGCGGCGAAATCGGCGAGACCTCAAAAGGCTATTTAGAGGTTGTTGACGGCGCATCACCTGCTTCAGATGTTGTTGCCGCCATGGATGAAATCAACATTGCCCGTAAAATTGTCTATACTCGCGCAGCGGAGAACAGCACAGAACCAGCTAGAACATTCGCGCAATTAACGGGCGAAAAACAAATCGCGAAAGCGGCAACTGGCACCTATGTGAAAGACGCCAGCGGCGTATGGAAAAAGAAGTAACTTAATTTCCATCGCAAATTTCTCGAAACCTCGGCCCCACGGTCGGGGTTTTTTCTTTGCGCCAAAGCTCTATCTGATTCACAAGAGATTTGATTCTCCGAATCAATGATTTTTCGAATGACACAGCAAGGCCGCTTTTCATGTCCGCATCGATTACCAAGCTCACGCCCACCTCTTTATCCGCATTGCTTTGTGCGCGGATTTGCCATGACCTGATTTCGCCAGTTGGCGCTTTAGGCACCGCGCTTGAGATATTAGACGACCCCAGCAATGTCGACATGCATGGCGATGCCATGGATTTGGTGCGCACCTCGTCGCGCCAAGCTTCCGCAAAGCTGAAATTCCTTCGGCTTGCGCTGGGCGCTGGCGGCTCGGCTCCGGGCGTTATTCCGACAGCCGAAATGATCAGCCTTTCGAACGATATGTTTGCCGATTCCAAGCCGGACCTTGTCTGGCAAATCGAGTCTGACGGCATTGAAAAAAATCATGCGCGCATTGTGATGAACCTCATTATGCTGGCAGTTCAGGCCGCCCCGCGCGGCGGAAGCGTGACCATCAGAAAAACGGGCGACGACGCAAATTATGCTCTTGTGAGCGAAGGCCCGAAAGTCCGGTTAGATGCTTCAGTGGCCAAAGCCATCGCCGGAAAGGTCCCTGAAGACGGCTTTGATGGCCGGTCTATTCAGCCGCTATATGCCAGCCTGCTGGCGAAAGACGTCGGCGGCGCCGTCGCCGCTACAGCGGAAGACGAGGCGATTACCTTTACGGCGAATTTTCCCGCTTGATGCCGCACGAGAAATTCTTTTAAAAAAATGAGCCAAATTTGACCCCGTCTTAACCCTTTTCAGGGCACTCTCATCAAACATTTATAACCCTAGTTTGATTCGAGACAATTTTGATGGGCGACGACCTTAACTTCGCACAGAAATATACCCGCACTGCGGCGGACGGATTGGCCTTAATCGCCGAGATGGAAGACCCGCGCGCAGCCGGCGACGCGGCCATTGTGGTCGATATGATGACGACCTTACAACGCGGCGCAAAACGTCTGCGAGCCCGTAATATTTACTCAAGCGCCCAAGATGTGCTTTCCGCCCTGCATCATGAAGACGACATAACCTTAACCGGTCGGATTAATAACCTCGGCTCCCTTGTGACTGAATATGCACGCGGATTGGGCGAATTATTGGAAACGCCTGAACACGCGCCGCTGCCGCCCAAAACCCATGCCGATAAATGGGATACAGCCCGGGAAACTTTAAATGCGCTCCTGCCGAACGCAGAGCCAGATGACGCCGATATATTATCCCGCCTCATGCGCGCACCCGTTACCCTAGAAGCGGTCCATCCCGATTCGTCACATCTTCATGAGGATTTGCCTTCGCTAAAGCTTGATATCCTTCCCTTTGCCAAAGCCAATACAGAAGACGCGCCGAAGCCGTCTGTTTTGCCTGCCGATAAAATCCCGGCGCCACAGGCTGAGGCTCTCGCAGATAGCCCAACTGTAACGCTAGATGCGATGATGCGCGAAGTCATTGCTGATGCTCTGTCCGTCGCGCGCAGCGTACAGCGCACTATTAGTCTTTCCTATGACATGGGGGACAAGATGATCACAGAATACCGCGCCAATGAACTCCGCGCGCGCCTTGGCACGTCCCTGTCGCAAATTATCCGCCAATCTTTCAATGACGACCGTGTTGGCCATATCGACATTAACCTAGCCGGAGAGCAGCTCCATATTATGGCCGGAACAACGGCCCTAAGGGTTGCGATTGAACCTGAAAATGCGCTGGCGACAAAACCGGCACTCACATCCGAAACAGACACCGCACTTCGTGATCAACTCCACGCGCTGATGGACCCCTCTTCCCTGCACGGTTCAGCATCATGAAAACCTGCCTCATTGTAGATGACAGCCGTATGATACGCCGCGTTGCGGGGCGTATCGTTAAAGATCTTGGATTCGAGACGATTGAGGCCATCAATGGCCAAGACGCGCTTGATAAATGCGGGATTGAAATGCCGCATGCCATCCTGGTCGATTGGACAATGCCGATTATGGACGGATTTGATTTCGTCAAAAATCTTAGAGAGATGCCGGAGGGCGACAAACCCACAGTCGTCTTTTGTACCTCCGTTCGCGATGTATCGCGGATTGTAGACGCTTTAGCCGCGGGCGCGGACGAATATATCATGAAGCCTTTTGATTCAGATATCATTGAGTCCAAATTTGCCCTGGCTGGTTTGGTATGAGCGCTGACTCGCGGCACGGAGCCCTCTCGCTTGCTCCCTCTTACTATGACGCCCTTCGCAGGCTCACGCTTGAACTCGCCGGTATAAACCTCGGCGCCAACCATGCCTTTCTTGTCGAAACGCGCTTGTCGCGCCTCGCCCGCGAAGAAGGCTATGATGGCTTAGAGGTCATGATTGATGAGCTGTTTAAAACAGGCGGCTCTCGCCTCGCTGTTCAAGTTGTCTCGGCTTTGACGGAACGGGACACACATTTTTACAAAGATAAAACCGCCTTTGCCCGGCTTCGCGACACAGTCCTGCCTGACCTGCATCACAAACGCGGCGGCGGGCGTGTCCGTCTCTTAAGTTTCGGCTGTGCATCGGGACAAGAAACCTATGCAATGGCCATGACCGTCCATGAAATGAGCGATCAATTGGACGGATTAAAGGTTGATATTGTCGGCGTCGATTACCCCAGCCAAGCTTTGGACCGCGCGCGGTTAGGGCGTTACACACATTTTGATGTCCAGCGCGGCCTGCCTGTTCAAAGCCTTGTTGATTATTTTGAGCCCGCAAAAACAGATTGGGTCGTCAAAGAGCATATTCGGGAGATGGTCGAATTTCGCGATATACATTTATTGTCAAAACTCGATACGCTCGAAGA
>CAZKHC010000097.1:0-7572 GCA_964552135.1 uncultured Algimonas sp.
AGTTCGACGCCCCATTGGTCGAAACTATTCACGTTCCAGATGACACCTTGGACGAAGACCTTATGCTCATAAAGTGCGATGAGGTGACCCAGCGCATTTGGCGATAATTCATCTAATGTAATGGTCGTCGACGGGCGATTGCCAGGGAATGTCTTTTGCGGCGCGAGCGCGTCAATATCCGTGCGGTCAGAATTCTCGCGGCGGACAATAGCCTCAGATTTTCCGAGCATTAGCGCTTCGGATTGGGCGAAACAATTGGCGAGTAGAGCCGCGTGATGGTCCGGACGGTTTTCATGATCTTTTAGCACGGCGATAAAATCGACGGGCGCGCCGCCGTAACGTCCCGCGCTGGAGCCTTGATGGAGCCATTGGAAAAAGGCGTGCTGGCCATTTGTCCCTTCGTCGCCCCAGATGACGGGACAGGTCAGTGCGGCGTCTCCACCGTCGCGCGTGGAAGACTTCCCGTTACTTTCCATTTCGAGCTGCTGGAGGAAGGCCGAGAATTTCCGCAAGCGGCGCGAGTAAGGGATAACGGCTTGGCTATTATAGCCAAGAGCGTTTCTATTCCAGACTCCGACAAGCGCTAGCATCACAGGCAGGTTCTCTTGCAAAGGCTGATCTCTGAAATGCATATCCATTGCTTTTGCGCCGTCTAGAAAGTCCGCGAATACATCAGGTCCATACGCAATTTGCAGCGATAGTCCGACGGCGGACCAAACAGAGTAACGGCCGCCAACCCAGTCCCAGAAATCAAAAATATTTTCTGCAGCGATGCCGAAGCCTATAGCGCGGTCACGATTTGCGGTCACAGCAATCATATTTGCGCTGGCGAATTCTCCGAGCCAGTTGCGAACGCTTTCTCCGTTCATTTTGGTTTCTTGCGTGCCGAAGGATTTAGAGACAACAACGGCCAAAGTCTCCGCCGGGTTCAGTCCTTTGACGGCGTCATTGACCGAGGCACCGTCAACATTTTCGGCAAAGCGCAAATTTAAGCCTTGCTCCGCGGCGGCTTCCAAACCATCCGCAACTAGGCGCGGTCCAAGATCAGACCCACCAATGCCGATATGGATGATGTTTTTAAATTTATCCTCGCTGCGGATGGCCTTTGCATAACTAGCCATACGCGCGCGCATCTTTGCGACGTCGGTTTGATTTTCGGGGCTGCCGCCCACGCCGCGTAGCGCCATATGTAAGACGGCGCGGTCTTCTGATGTATTCACCCGCTCCCCCGCAAAGAGCTTCGCGCGCCATTCTTCGAGATCGCATTTTGCCGCCAGATCTAGCAGGGCAGTCAGGCCTTTTGAGTCCAAAGCCTGTTTCGAAAAATCGGCCCTGAGGGGTCCTTCGCGCATAACAAAGCGGGACATACGATCAGGTTCGACCTCAAAAAGCGCGGCGATCTCTATATCTCGATCAGCGCCAGCTGTTAGAGCAGAGAGGAGAGCGTTCCGGGATGCCATAGGGTCTCGCTTTATCTTTAGGCGAAGTGTTTGCAGGAATGGTTTTGCTTACGCTTTGATTGCGGCCTGTTGCAACGCACATAATTCTCCAATGCCTTTAATGGCGAGGCGTGTGAGCTCGTTCATTTCATCTGCCGTAAAAGGCGTGTCCTCGGCACTGGCCTGCACCTCGATAATACCGCCTGTATCAGTTAAGACGAAATTGGCGTCGGCTTGGGCGGCGCTATCTTCGGTATATTCCAAATCCAGACGGCAGGTTCCGTCAACAATCCCGCAAGAGACGGCGGCCATATTCGCAAAGACGGGGTTCTCTGTCAGCTCGCCGGACGTGACGAGTGTCTCGCAGGCAATCCAAAGCGCAACCCATCCACCGGAAATTGAGGCTGTACGCGTTCCGCCGTCGGCTTGCATGACGTCGCAATCAATAATGATTTGGCGCTCGCCTAGTTTTTCAAGATCAATAACGGCGCGTAGTGACCGCCCGATAAGGCGCGAGATTTCAATTGTCCGCCCGCTTTGTTTGCCGCGCGCGGCCTCTCGGCTGTTACGCGTATGTGTGGAGCGAGGCAGCATGCCATATTCTGCGGTGACCCAGCCGCGGCCTTTGCCCTTTAGCCAGCGCGGTATGCCTTCGTCGATAGAGGCCGTGCAAAGCACATGTGTGCCGCCGAATTTAACGAGGCAGGACCCTTCGGCATAGGCGCTAACGCCTGCCTCAAAAGAGACATCGCGGAGTTTATCAAGTTGGCGTTTATTGGGTCGCATGAGACATCCTATTGGGTTTTATTTAGGTTATTTAGTTTCGTTTTAGATTAGATTTTTTTGAATTTAAAATAGTGACAGGGGCGACCTTCGCGGCCAGCTTTCGCTTCATAACGGGTTCCGGGCCAATCCTTTCCGCGGACTCGCCAATCGGAACTTTCAATATGTGTAAACTCCCATCCGCCATGTCTTTTCAACCGCGATAGGGTCCAATTGACGTAATGAATAATATCGCTGGCGAAGCGAAGCTCCCCGTCTGGTTTTAAAACGCGGTGAAGCTCGGCGATAAATTTCGAGCGCAAAAGTCGCCGTTTATGGTGACGCGTTTTTGGCCAGGGGTCAGGAAAGAGAATAAAAATTTTGGACAGCGTATTGTCGGGTAAAGCTTCCAGAAGGTCGCGAACATCGCCGTGGTGCAGCGAGAGATTTTTGAGGCCGTCATCATGCGCGCCGCGCACAGCTTTCGCGACCCCGTTCAGGAAGGGCTCCGCCCCAACAAGATGGATGTCGAGATTTGCTTGCGCTTGCCAGAGTAAATGCTCAGCGCCGCCAAATCCGATTTCTAGCCAAAGCTCACCAGCGGGCAGGGGCGCGTCTATATCCCATTTAAGGGAGGAGAAGGTGCTATCCCATACCGCTTGCATATGCGGCGTTAGCCGTCTGCCTTTGGCACGTCCGAAGGTTCGGAAATTATCAGTTTCGCGATTGAAGCTCATGGCCGCGCCTATAGGCGGCGCGGCACAAACTATAAAGCGCTATTCTTCTTGCTGTTCACTTAAGGACCGTGCCAGTTCTAAAATCTGGCGGCGGACAGCCTTGTTTTTTATTTTCAACACAGCGCTTGCGAGGCTTACCCCATCTGTTGAATTTATAAATTCATACACGAGCGGTGATTGATCCGGCGTTTTCGACAGAAGCGCCGAGCTTTCCGATTGTCCGCCATATTCCGTTGAGAGCCCGTCATAGAAAAAGCTAACAGGCACATCGAGAACTTCGGATAATTTCCAAAGACGACTTGCACCAATCCTGTTGGCTCCGCGCTCATATTTTTGAACTTGTTGAAAGGTTACCCCCAATTGCTCACCCAATTTTTCTTGGCTGAATCGGAGTATTTTGCGGCGCAATCGCACACGCGCCCCTACATGCACGTCCACCGGATTCGGTGAACGAGGACCTAGTTTTTCTGTCATTTTTTTCCCATCTATGTTCGCCAAATGACGCAAAGCGTCAAAGGTGCCCCCACCATAAGATGTCGAACATATAATTTTAAATTCTAATCAGCGACGCAGTCCCACACCACGACGCTTAATGACGCGGATTATTACGCATATTAACAAACTAAGCAAGGCTATCAGGAGGTTGATGGATTTAATTCTATTGTTGAATTTCAAAGGTTTAAGGAGTTGCATGTCTGCAAATAACATCTTCTTGAACGATGTTTTTTCATGAATTCGCCCAAATGGGTCGATTTGCCCGCTGACTCCATTGGAGGCCGCGCGGATAATTGGCAGTCCTGTCTCAATCGCGCGGTATCGCGCAATATTTGCGTGCTGGGCGGGTCCGGCGCTGCGTCCGAACCAAGCATCATTGGATTGATTAAGAATAAATTGCGGTGGAATCCCATCGATGCTTTTTGGCGTTAATCCAGGAAAGGCGATTTCATAACAGAGCTGCGGCGAGACGCGCGGCAAGCCTGGAAAATCAGCGAGGCTTTTTTCTTTGGCGGGCGAAATAGAGGCGAGATTTGTAGAAATCAGCGGAAATTGTACATCCTCAAACCAATCCATGAAGGGAATATGTTCGCCAAAGGCCACTAATTTACGCTTGCGATTTGTTCCGGCGATTGTCGACGTGCCATTGGCATCAAATGAAATTGCCACCGAGGCATTATAGACGCGAAGCCGGCCGCTTTCGCGCTCCACATTTAGCGAGTTCATCAGCCAGACAGGCGGCGTGGCGTCGCCATTTGACAAGAGACGTCCCATCGCGTCGCGTAAATTTGGATCATCCATC
Source organism: uncultured Algimonas sp. (assembly GCA_964552135.1). Classification (GTDB taxonomy): domain Bacteria; phylum Pseudomonadota; class Alphaproteobacteria; order Caulobacterales; family Maricaulaceae; genus Litorimonas. The sequence goes on from CAZKHC010000097.1 coordinate 4,236, forward strand.
GCGACGGTTCTTGAAAAACTTCTGACCGCGCCCTCTGGCCAAATGAGATGGGTGACATCTTTAAGGCCGGGCGACACGCTCGCCTCTATAAAGCGATTAGTAACGGCGAGCGAACTGCCTGGCTGCATCATGTCCGATTGCTTAAAGGGTACCGTGACTATTCGGAGATTGATATCAGGGTGATAATCCAGCGCTGCGCCGCTCAGCCGGACATGACCAATGGCGTAAAGCGCTAAAACGGGACCAGCCGCGACGATAAAGGGCAATATCTTTTTATTGGAAAAGAGAGCGAGACCCAGCGCCGCGCTAACAAATGAGACTATGCTAGATAGTCCATATGCTCCTATCCAGCGCGCGATTTGCGACGGGCGAGTTCCGGCTTCAAAAATATAGGCCGGGAGATTCCATGGGAAGCCGCCAAAAATATGACCGCGAGTCAGTTCAGCGAGGGTGAAGACAGCCATAAAAAGGGCGACGGCCCAAAAACCTGATAGTTTCATTTTTGCATGGAAGGCGCCCGCCAATGCCCAAAACACAGCCAAGAGACCCGCGAGTCCGGCTACCATGAAGGGCATGATCGGGATAAATTCAGGCCCGCGTTCAATAAAGGCGCTGCCGACCCAAAACGTCCCCGCAGCAAAATATCCAACGCCCCACCATAAAGCGGCCGAAAACCCGCGCTTGCCTGGTCGGGTATCTTTGGCAGCCTTTTGAAGCCGCGCGAATAAGATCCCGAGCGAAATTAGAAAAATGGGCCAGAGATGAAAAGGGGCTTGGCCTAAAACGGCAAGCGCGCCCAAAATCAAACCGACGCTGCGCCCCGCCCAACCGTCCAATTTGAGGAAAATCTGGGCGGGCGCCATTTAACGTGTCGTCGCCGAGCTGTCAGCGGATTGTTCTGTAGCGGTTTTGGGTCCGGAACTCTCTGTCGATTTTTTATCTTTCGATTTTCGATTTGAATCCGAGATGCGCAGTCGTTTGACCCGCCGAGAATCCGCGTCAATGACTTCGAACTCCAGCCCTGAGTCGTGGCGAATGATCTCGCCGCGTTCCGGAACGCGCCCTGCCAAGGTGAAAATCAATCCGCCTAATGTGTCGACATCATCTTCTTCGTCGGGTGTTGCGAAATCGCGGCCAAGCGCCTCTTCAAAATCATCAATATGGATACGGGCATCGGCTTCCCAAACGGAGCGGCCGCCTTTAGCTGTCACAATTTGAACTTCCGGTTCGCGTTCATCATGCTCGTCATCAATATCGCCGACAATGGTTTCAATAAGGTCTTCAATGGTCACGAGGCCGTCGGTTCCGCCATATTCGTCGACAACCACCGCCATATGAATGCGGCGGCCTTGCATGCGGCGCAGCAGGTCCTGAGCGAGCATAGACGGCGGCACGAAGAGCACCTCGCGTTTGATATATTGCAGCACTTTTTTATTCGGATAGGTCTTATTTGTCCGCCCCTTCGCATCCAGCATCAGATAGGGCAGCAGGTCCTTAATATGGACCATACCCGTCGGATCATCGAGGGTTTCCTTGTAAACGGGCAGACGAGAATGCCCTGCGTCCTTAAAGGCGGCAGATAATTCCGTCAGGGTTGAGGTGTTCTCGACGGCGACAATATCGGCCCGCGGCACCATCACATCATCGACGCGCAAGCGGTGAAAACGCTCGGCTGCTGTCACCATTTGGCGCTGCGAGATGTCGGAGACTTCCGGCGGTGTTGGTGTGGTCGAATTTGGGCGTTTGAGAAGGTCGCGCAAGCGCCGCCGTTTTGATGGTGTTTCGGGCGCGCGTGCAGAAATACTGTCGTCTGTCATGATAGGATTAGTCGTCACTCACCTGATACGGGTTGTCAATGCCCAGCATCGCTAAGGCCGCAATTTCGATGGCCTCCATTTGGGCCGCCGTTTCATCTGTTTGGTGATCGAACCCTTGCAAATGCAGCCAGCCATGTATGATGAGATGGGTCAGATGATTTTCAAAAGAGCTCTCTTTTTTGGCCGCTTCTCGGCTGATGGTTTCACGTGCCAAAATAATATCTCCGAGCAATGGTCCGGATTGTGGGAAGGATAAGACATTGGTTGGCGTATCTTTATGGCGGTAGGATTTATTCAGGGCTTGAATTTGGGCATCATCTGATAGGACCAGCGATAACTCGCCTATTCGCGGGCTGTCTAATTGCGCTGCGGCAGCCGCAACCGCGCGTTCGGCAAGCGCGCCGTAGTCTGGCCATCCCTCGGCTTGAATCGCGATGTCAATTGAGTGGGTCATTTATCTCGGCTTTATCGATTTGTTTGAGGGGAGGGAAGGCCGCGCGGCAGGGTGCATTCCATAAAAAGACGTATTTCACAAATCCCTTCCCGCGAAAGATTTGCCGCGCTAACGCATGAGCCATGGAAATTTCATTTGGCTTTCTTTCCCTTCTTCCGCCTTTGCTGGCAATTGGGCTCGCGCTTTGGACGCGGCAAGTTTTTTTAGCGCTGTTCCTGGGTATCGCATCGGGGTTTTTAATTCTCGCGGGCGGTAATCCTCTAAAGGGCGCGATGCAGACCATGGGCGGCTTTGTATCTGTGTTTGAGAGTAATTATAATACGGAGATTATACTCTTCACCTTGCTCATCGGCGCGCTCATCGCCTTGATACAGCGCGCAGGCGGGGTGGAAGGATTTGTCAATCGCGTACTGGCCTGGCTGCAACGCAAAGCCGCTAGCGCGGACGGAAAAGGTCAGCGCAAACGAGTTGAATTACTTGCTGTGCTAACGGGCGTCGTTATTTTCGTGGAGAGTAATATTTCCACGCTAACGGTAGGAACGCTTTATCGCCCCGTGACGGATAAACTCAAAATTCCCCGCGAAAAATTGGCCTATATTGCGGACAGCACCTGCGCGCCGATTTGTATTCTTATTCCGCTCAATGCATGGGGCGCTTATGTTTTGGGATTGCTCGGGGAGCAGAACATTGAGAGCCCTATTTCGACGTTAATCGGCGCTGTGGCGCTGAATATCTATCCCATGCTCGCCATTGCCTTGGTCATCTTCGTAATTCTGACAGGACGAGATGTCGGAGAGATGAAACGGGCTGAACATCGCGCAGCGACGGACGGGAAGGTCATCCGCGACGGCGCGGTTCCGATGATTGCAGGCGAGATTACCATGATGGAAGCGAAAGCGGGTGTCAGGCCCAAAGCGCGAAATATGATCTTGCCATTGGCCGCTCTCGTTGTTCTGATGCTAGTCTTTATGCTCTATACGGGATGGAGTTCCGACGGCCCGAACGGAATTCTTGATCTCGCTGACCGCGCGTCCGGATCTAAATCCGTTCTCTACGCGGTTTGCGG
>CAZKHC010000098.1:0-1633 GCA_964552135.1 uncultured Algimonas sp.
TGGGAGTCCGCGTTTAAGGGGTGGAAAGAGTCCCCCGGCCATAATGAGAATATGCTGCGCGATGATGTCAGCGAATTTGGGCTTGCCTTCGTGTCAGAGCCGTCGTCAAAACTATCAACCTATTGGGTCATGGTTTTAGCGGAACCCATCGATATCAATGCGCCTATCCTTCTTGAGCCCGAGACCGGGCAATAATTGTTCAGACTGAGTTTAGACCTCATCTTGTAAGGCTTCCCCCAAGCTTCTAAGATTTTTATTATGCATTCTACTTTTCGTTCTCTAGCCGCCCTCTCCGCGATGTCCGTCCTCAGCGTTTCAATATTGAGCGCCTGTGCCTCGACCCCGGACCCTGCGAAAGTTTGCACAACAGAATGGATTTCTGAGCGTGCTGGCAAAGCAACGGGAAAAATCGAAAAACGCGCCAATTCTTCTTTGAAAGCCCTGCGCAAAACGTCAAACAGTTTTGCGAGAGGTAAATCACTGAATTTCTTAGATAAGCTGGCTCTTTTGAACGCGCTCAATGGTATGAAAAAAGAACTCACGAGAGGCCAAGGCATCAAAGACCTCAAGACCGTTGCAAAAACCTGTAATGATCCGAATATCATCAAAAACGCCATGACAGGTCTCATGAAACGCCAGGGAATTTCTGATTCATTTATTACAAGGGTTGAAAGTCACCCGATATACCAAAGCGTGATTTCGAGCATTTCTGAACCGACACCAGTAGAGCGCCCTCGTTAAAACCAACTGGAAGAAACACTCGAACAATTCAAACAGCTAAACGGCTTGACGCTTGAACGCGTCATACATAAATCGCGCGCATGACCTATGTTGTCTCCGCACTTTACAAATTCACCTCCATGCCGGACTACACGAAACTTCGTGGTCCGTTGCAGGATATGTGTGATTTACTTGGCCTAAAGGGTACGCTTCTTCTCGCCGAAGAAGGTCTAAACGGAACTGTTGCAGGTACAAAAGCCGGGAGCGATGAGCTCATAAAGTTTCTGCGTGCCGACCCTAGATTAGCCGATTTAGACGTCAAATATTCCAGCGCGGAAGAGTTGCCATTTTATCGAATGAAGGTCCGGCTCAAACGCGAAATCGTAACCATGGGTGTAGATGGCGTAGATCCAAACAAAACGGTTGGAACCTATGTCGACCCCGCCGATTGGAATGCACTTATAACGGACCCCGACACAATTTTGATTGATACGCGCAATGACTACGAAGTCGGTATCGGAACCTTCAAAGGCGCTGTGAATCCTGAAACCAAGACCTTTCGAGAATTCCCCGATTGGGTAGAAGCGAACCGCGACAAGATAAATAAGCCAAAAGTTGCCATGTTCTGTACGGGCGGAATTCGATGCGAAAAGGCCTCCTCTTTTATGCTCGAAAATGGATTTGACGATGTGTACCACCTTAAGGGCGGCATATTGAAATATCTGGAAACCCAAGCGGAAGAGAAAAGCCTTTGGGAAGGCGATTGCTTCGTCTTTGACCAACGCGTGGCTGTGCGTCACGGGCTAGAAGAATCCGACTACGACCAATGTTTCGCCTGTCGCCGCCCGATCACCGAAGACGACAAATCCCGCGATGAATATGTAAAAGGCGTATCTTGCCATCATTGCCACGC
>CAZKHC010000098.1:1733-7547 GCA_964552135.1 uncultured Algimonas sp.
AATAACCTGCCCGTCAAACTTCTCTATGATGGACCAAAGCTGGAAGGCGAATTTTTTCTCGAAATTAGGCTCACGCAACCTAATAGAGATCTTATTGATCAACCCGCTCAGCTCATATCTCAGTCAACGGTTTTGATAAAACACCTCGGGGCCGAGACAGATGCACTGATGAATTTGACCGAAGCAATTGATGGTCTACAAATCGAAGCTGAACTCCGTGACATGAATCGAAACCTCGTTTTAAAAACGAGCCATCCTACCCCCGTGCTCTCTAAGGATATAAGAGTCATAAGGCTAACTCGCCCCAGCCTACTAGATCCCAAGTCCGATGATGTTCCCGACTATACGGGATTGGAAGTCATTTCAGGAAAAGTCGTTTTACCTCCAAAGTCTAACCTCGGGGGCCGCGCTACGCTCCATGTTCAGCTCGTTGAAAATGCCTTAGCGGGCGCTCTATCGATGGAACTTATCGCGCAAAATTCGCGTCCCATAAATTTCCCGGCCAATGAATTAGATTTCTCTCTCGAACGCGGAATTTGGGACCGACCCGATACGCCTGATCTATCTTTCAACATTTGGATTACGGATCCAGTTGGCCGCAAGATTTTTGTCATGCGTGAACCGACGGGATATAATGGCCCCGACATAGAATACTCTATCCGCTTGGAAGGCCTCAGGCAGGGCAAAAACACCAAGCGCGGGATTAACCTTAGCTCGGATTTAATGGCGCAAGTGCTGGTTCAAGGCGAAGTCGCCTTTGATCCGGTCATCGGCATTCCCGGCGGAGCGAGATTAAAAATTCAACTCAAACAAGACCGAGGGGCCTTCAATCAAAACCCTGTCTTGGCCGAACAAACTCTCCTCTTACGAGGAATGGAAACAAACATCCCCTTTTCGCTGACAACAGACAGCACCCATTTTGATCCCTATGCTCCAGCGCCATTTTTATCGATCTCTTTGACCGATATTAACGACCGTGTTTACTACGCCAGCGGTGATATTCGAGCGCGCGAAGATACGAATATAGTTCGTCTTTTCCCCCGCTAAGTCAGGGCATTCACACAATATTTACGAATAAACCAATCTATTTTCGGTTATCAACACGCCTAGCGGACAAAGGGCTTGCCAGAATCACGAATGTTCATAGCGTGTCCTTAGAAAAATAACTGATTCATCTGGAATATATGTCCTACGCCGACCAACGTCATATTCGACCAAGCCCAACTCTATCTGGGTCAATAGGCGTCCGCCAAAACCCGTTGGACGTCTTCAAACGTATCTGCATTGCTGAAGGGTATGACCATGAGGTTGTCGACATAAATGAATTGCAAATCAGTCTTCCGGGCCTTTGGTGCCAGCATGATGTCTCCCTCACGTGGAATACCGCCACCGAACAAGTCCAAGTTTTCCTGCTCTTTGAAGGCCGCATGCCTGGCGGACGGTCAGACGATATATGTAGATTGATGAGCCTATTAAATGAACGCCTAACATCGGGTCATTTTGATTATTGGGATAAAAATCGGTGTCTCGTTTACCGTGATGCAGTCTCATTGCGCGGTGGTGCAAAACTCGGAACGGAACAAGGACTCGATATGCTCGCTCATGCATTGGACGCTGCGGAACGGGGTTACCCAGCTTGCCAATATGTCATTTGGGCAGGAAAATCGCCAGAAGATGCTCTCACGAGCGCACTTGTTGACTTAGCAGCGCAACCCTAATGGCGGCGTCTCATCTTTTAGTCGGCGCCGGAAAAATGGGTGGGGCCCTTCTGAACGGCTGGCTCGAGTCAGGTTTGGTTACGCCTCGAAAACTCGCAATATTGGACCCGAGCCCCGGCCCAGAAGCAATTTTTGCGATCGAACGCGGGGCGAAACATATCACAAAAGCGCAAGACATTCCGAAGTCCGTACAAACGGTATTGCTCGCTGTGAAGCCGCAAATTTTTGATCGTCTTGGCACTGAGTTAGGGAAAACGCTTTCTCCCAAGGCCATGATTATATCTATTTTGGCCGGGACAAGTTTGCGCCGCTTGGATGCTGCGTTTGATGGTCGACTCGTTGTCAGGGCAATGCCTAATACGCCAGCCTCCATAGGGGCCGGCATTAGCGCCATATATGCAAACCCTGGACTACCGGCGGAAACACTGGACGAAGTCGAGGCGTTACTTCGGCCCGGCGGAGAAGTGGTTCGCGTTGATAGCGAGGCCGCCCTCAACGCGGTTACTGCGATATCGGGATCTGGCCCGGCTTATGTCTTCCACCTCGTAGAAGCATTAGAAGCGGGCGCAATCGCATTGGATTTACCGCCCGAGGTCGCCGCAAAATTAGCACGCGAGACCTTAATAGGGGCCGCAAAACTCTTAGAAAGCTCCGACGAAGGTCCCGATATCCTGCGCAAAAATGTGACATCCCCAAATGGGACGACTCAAGCCGCTTTAGATGTTTTGATGGGGGAAGATGGCGGTTTATCAAAAATGATGATTGCGACCGTACGAGCCGCCTTTGCCCGCGCCAAAGAACTCGCAGGTTAGTGCATTTCTCGTTTAAATAGGTTCAACTGCAAGAGACTGCGCTAAAGCGGAAGCCGTAAGGTCGCCTTCAACCCACCGAGAGCGCTATCCAACAACAATATGGTGCCGCCATGTAGCTGGGCGATATCTTGCGAAATTGACAACCCTAAACCCACGCCTTCAACATTTTGGTTGCGGGCTTCGTCCAATCTTTCAAATGCTTTAAATACAGTTTGTCGTTGCCTAGCCGGTATTCCGGGGCCGTCGTCTTCAATTGAAATCAAAAGAAAGTCGGGGATTTTTTCTACCGACAATTCACAGGTATCTCCATATTTCAGCGCGTTGCTAATCAAATTATCTAAACAGCGTTTGAGCATGACAGGACGAATAGAGATTTCGCGATCTTCATATGGCTTAATGACGAGATTACGGCCTTTCCCGATGTTGGCCATGAACTCTGAAAGCTGAATAGCTTGGGGTTTTTCTTTGCCCATGCCGCGCGCAAAATCGAGATACCCGGTCAACATCGCTTCCATTTCGTCCACATCTCGGCGAGCCGCCCGTGTGTCTTCACTATCCTCTTGCATCGCGAGCTGTAGCTTGAGCCGCGTTAGAGGCGTACGCAAATCATGTGATACCCCGGCTAGCATGAGGGTTCGTTGTTCAAGGTGGCGCCGAATACGTTGGCGCATTTTTAGAAAGCTCTGTCCCGCCATTCTAACTTCGGACGCGCCGCGGGGTTTAAAGCCGGAGATATCTTGCCCTTTACCAAAAGCCGACGCCGCATCGGCAAGCTCACGGATTGGGTCAGACTGACGGCGAATAAACAAAATTGAAATGAGTGACAAAACGACCGTCGTCGTAATCAACCAAAAAATAAAAACATATCCCGTTGGAGCAAAGACGCGTTCGCGCGCCGCAATAAATCGCAAAACACCTTGATCCACTTGCACCCGAATATCGATATGGTTTGGGTAGCGGGTTGTATCAAACCAAAACGGCGCATTGACAGTTTCCGTAAGACTTTTGCGTAAGGTCTTGTCTAGATTAGAAAAAAATGCATTCCTATTTGCCGTTGGCAATGTATCGTTTGGACGAAGAACAACGGAAAGTTCCATATCCGGGCGTAAAAGTTCATCCAATTTTTTCGCGTTTTCAGTTGTAGGGTCTTCTGTGAAAAGCTGCGTCGCCACCGCAACATCTGCAGCGACGGAATCGGATAGATTTGAGGTCACCGTGACCCAATGGGCATTGAAGAAAAACCATGCCACAAACATTTGCATAATGACGATTGGCAAAATAATAATTAGAAATGCCCGCCAGAAAATCGACTTCGGCAATATGTTTCTAAGCGAGAACATAAATTAGTTATACAGCATCAGAGACCAGACGGTAGCCCTCACCTCGAACAGTCAAGAGATATTGCGGCTCTGAGGTATCATCTTCAAGCTTACGCCGCAGACGAGTCATTTGAACGTCAACCGCGCGTTCCGACTGTGCCTTAATGTTCTCAGATAAAATATAGCGCGACACAACGGCGCCAGATTGGCTTGCCAATAAAGAAAGCAAGGTCTGCTCTCCTGTCGTCAGCCGCATTTGCTTCCCATTTTTTCTCAAAATCCCCTTGGTCAGATCATAGGCGTAGGGGCCAAAAACGACCTTTTCTGTTGTTGGGTTTTTACCAGCACGGCGGAAGATATTATCAATCCGAAGCAGAAGTTCTTCCGGCTCAAACGGTTTGGGTAAATAATCGTCTGCTCCGGACCGTAGCCCGGCAATACGATGATCTGCCTCCCCCAAAGCTGTCAGCAATATTATGGGAACATCGTGATGCTCGCGCAATGAACGCGTCAACGAAAGGCCATCCTCTTCCGGCATCATGATATCGACAATCAAGAGGTCATATTTCAAACCTTGCATTTTGCGGCGCGCTTCGCTCGCTCCCGAGGCTGAACTCGCACGATAACCTTGTTTCGTCAGATAGCGCGATAAAAGTTCCCGAATACGGTCATCGTCATCAATAATGAGAATATGTGTGTTTGCGCGGTCAAGATAGGTCGTACTCATAGATTTATAGCCTCAATTTTCCGCATATTTAGCCATGACTTTTCCGCCACAGACGATAAATGACGTGTAATAGACGTGCTGGCAAGGCGCCGCACTTCACTGCTTGAGTCAAAAAGGAAACATCATGATCGAGAAAGCCTATCATGACCGCGATGGAGTTATCTGGGTTGACGGCGAATTTGTCGATTGGCGCGAAACGAAAATTCACGTCTTAACGCATTCGCTTCATTACGGCTCATGCGTGTTTGAAGGTAACCGAGCATACGGCGGTAAAATTTTTCGGCTGACAGATCACAGTAAACGCCTAGAAAAATCCGCCAAGCTCTTAGGCTATGAAATCCCCTACACTTTAGAACAGATTGATCAGGCCTGTTTAGACACCTTAGAAAAATCAGGCTTGGAAGACGCCTATATCCGGCCTTTCGCGTGGCGCGGGTCGGACATGATGGGTGTGGCCTCAAAGAACAACCAAATCCATTTCGGTGTCGCAGCCTGGCATTGGGGCAATTATTTCGCCGATAAAATGCAAGGCGTCCGCCTTTGTATCTCTGATTGGATTCGCCCTGACCCGCGTTCCGCGCCGTGTAAGTCTAAGGCTGCTGGCCTCTATATGATCTGCACATTAGCTAAAGACAAAGCCCAAGCGACCGGCTGGGATGACGCCCTGATGTATGATTACAAAGGCCGCGTCGCGGAGTGTACAGGCGCGCATATTTTCTTCGTTAGAAATGGCGAGCTACATACACCGACCAATGACATTCTGCTCGAAGGTATTACACATGATAGCGTCATCAAACTCGCCGAGAAACGCGGATTAAAAGTTCATAAGCGCGATATTTATCCGACCGAAATTCCGCATTTCGACGAGTGTTTCATTGTTGGGACGGCCGCTGAAGTCACACCTGTGCGCGAAATTGACGGACAAAGCTTCACCGTTGGAGATATCTGCCACGCCCTCGTCTCGGATTATGACGACTGCGTCCGCGGTAAGATTGATATCGGAGTTTAGTTTGCAGAGCTGGTGTGATCGGAAACGATCACCCACTCGCCGTCTATTTTTCGCATATGGAGTGTGAATAAGCCCCACGGTTTATCCTTGTCACGGGTGAGTTCCCAACGGCCTTTGATAAGGGCGTTTGAAGGTCCCATGCCGGTTATGTTTTGAACATCAAATTCTAATGTCCCCATCGTAGATTTATCTGGATAGCGGGCTTTGTAGCGATCAAGCGTTGCCTGCC
>CAZKHC010000099.1:0-7535 GCA_964552135.1 uncultured Algimonas sp.
GTATTTCCCCGCGTAAATTCGGCTCTACTGATATTCACGTTCACGTCCCTGATGGCGCGACACCCAAAGACGGCCCCTCTGCGGGCATCGGCATGGTGACAGCCATTGTCTCTGTCTTAACCGACATTCCGGTCCGTCATGATATTGCGATGACGGGTGAGGTGACCTTGCGCGGCCGGGTTACGGCGATTGGCGGGCTCAAGGAGAAACTCCTCGCGGCGCTACGAGGCGGCGTGAAAACGGTCCTTATCCCGCAAGAAAACGAAAAAGATCTCGCGGATATCCCAGAGAACGTCAAAGGCGCGCTCGAAATCATCCCGGTCGAACATGTCAGCGAAGTGCTAAAACATGCGCTCACCAAGAAGATTAAGCCCGTGAAATGGACCCGGTCCGATGAAGCGGATTTAGCAGGGCTCATGATGGGAACACCCGGTGCGACATTGCCAGAAGGTGGGTCCGCTGCGCATTAAGACGATGAAGTGATGGGAGGGTAGAATGAAAAAATTCTTCCGCTCCTCCTTTTTTATTCTCACCGGTATCGCATTGCTATCTGGTATCGTCGGGGCATTTTTATCAGGATGGTTTGATGTATTTCCCGATCATCCTATGATGCGCTCAGGATTTTTGCAATTTTTAGATGGTGTTAGCATGGGTGTTACGTCCACCTGTGTCGGACTCTTGTTCTACTGGGTATTTCATATCTTGATTGACGATTATCGAGAGAGCTGGGCAGACATGAAGAATAAGTCCCGCCGCGTCATATGGGGCATCTGCCGGGCAGGTTTCCTCGGATGGGCAATTCCGACGTTTTGGCTTCCAATCGTGTATATTACCTAGGGAAGACCAAATTCCGGGATATTTCGGTGGTCGAGCACCTAAAACCTTATTTTCATCGAGTTTTTACAGCTAATTCTCTGGCTATTCATCCTGCAGTCATACCCTCCGCTCGCCCCGCGAATGTATCACAATTTGTTTTTCGCGCCCTGAATTAATCCGCTGGAAATGGGTTGGCAGGTAATATGCATAACACCCTGTGGGTGACGAGAAGCCTTTAACTCCGTGTTTTCATATATTGCAGAGTTGGTTTCCCAGATGAATGATGGATAACGGCTGTGAAAATCAAAAATCTAATTTACGGGTTCGCCCCTATCGCGCTTTTTGCGCTCGCTTTCCCTGTGAATGCGCAGGTTTTTCTGGGAAATAGTGACGACAATGTATTTGAGGGTTCTCTGGCTGGGCAGGCCCGGTTCTTTGGGCGGCGCGGAGAGGATCAAATTGACTATGAGGGCTCCATTACCTCCTATGGTTTTGAGCTTCAATCGTCCGGGCGGATCCGCGTTCACAAACCCGATGGCAGTTTCGATATATTAGATGGCATAGAGAGGGTGAGCTTTGAGGGCGAAGTTTACGCTTTAGATGATATTTTTGCGCCTATTTCCTCGCAGCCGAATGTGATTGTTTTTAGAGGCACCCCAAACCTTGATGTCTTCATGGGTATAGAGACAGGTAATGCTTATTATTATGGAGACCGGAGACATGACCGTGTCTTTTATGAAGGGTATTCGGATCAATATAGCTTTACTGGACTCGGGGACGGAACCATCAGCGTCTTAAAGCCTAGCGGGGGTGTTGATCGCCTAAACTCCATCGAAGCGGTTCGCTTTCTTGAAGAACCTCGCGCCCAAGATATTGAGGAACTCGTAGGGGCTGGGTTAGAAGATGAAATCGAGCTAACTAATCCTGAGGTGGGCGAGGAAGAATTGGATATTCCTTTCATCCCAAATGAACCTGATCCAAATCCAATCACGGGCCCTGAGTCGGATTCCGGGCCTGACCTAGATCCGGAAGCAGATGCCGGCACGGACGACGGACAGGGTACAATCCCACTTCCAACGGAGACAGATCCAAATCAGCTATTTCACTATGGGCAAGCCGTTAATCTCGTTGGCGCAAATCTCGCGTGGAGTGATAATTCCCGTTTTTCATCTGACTTTGGGTCGAGCGACGGCTTTGGCAATACAAATACGAACCTTATTGGCTTTCAGGCGAAATTTGATGAAATTGCGCAAAGTGGTGGAAATTCGGCCCGCATTTGGGTGCATACGACGGCTCAGGTATCCCCCAATATTGCGACCAATGGAAGGACAATAGGGCTCTCAAGGGAGTTGACCAATGAGCAAGTCGTCGATCAGATGACAGAGGTTTTAGATAGCGCTTGGGATCGCGGAATTCTGGTCACCTTTAGTCTGTTCTCATTTGATATGCTTTGCGATTTTTATGAAAATGATTTTGGGTATACGGGCAGCATGGTGCGTAATCGCAGAATGCTAAGGTCTAGGCGGCAAGATTATTTCGACAATGCATTGACGCCTATGGTAAGTGGTTTGAAAGATCATCCGGCGCTTTTTGCTTACGAAATTTTCAATGAACCAGAAGGCGTTTATTCGGGAAGACAGTTTTGCGAAACGTCTACTCCGATTAGTCAAACTACGGCCTCTCTGTTTGTCAATGAAGCTGCGGCTGTCATTCATGGCTTGGACGCGAACGTCAAAGTCACCACAAGTACGCATACGGACTTATTCGCCGATTTTACCAATGAAACACTGACGTCTCTGGAAGGTGCAAATCCCGAAGGCGTGTTAGATTTCTATGAGCTTCACTGGTATGAAGGATGGGGCCGGGATCCCTATAATACGCTAAAATCAGACTATAATTTAGATCGGCCCATCATAATTGGCGAGTTTGAATTATATCAGGCTCGCGGGACATCCGCCAATCCGTCCGAGGACGCCATTTCAACAATCCTATCTAATGGCTATGCGGGGGCTTGGCCGTGGTCATTGGCAACAACGAATGATCTGTCTGCTATTGGCGCCACCATAAATAATGCGCAACAACCACCCATTGATAAAACGGCAGTTGAAATCTGTATCCGGGATCAATCTCCGGCGTGTTATAGACAGTAAAACCGCCCTCGCGATGGAGGTCACGAAGGCGGGCAATCATCCATCTTTTGGGGGGATGGAGACGTTAAAACTGTCCGCTAAGTGTGAATTTTGCATTAAGGGGCGCGCCGACCGTGATTTGGTCGTCCGTATGGGCGCTTGGGAAATAATCTGTATCGGTTAGATTCTCGACATTTACCTGCAACCGAATTGAGTCAGATACATCATAATAAGCGGCCGCATCGACCCGCGTAAAAGCGGGCAGGACCGTTGTGTTTCCGCCATCTGCAAAGCTATCGCCTTGGTGAGTCACGCCGACACCAAACCCGAGCCGATCTGTCACATCGTAATTGCCCCATGCGCTGAACGTATATTCAGGTATCTCGCGCGGAACATTGTTTTGCAAAATTCCTTCATCGATGATTTCGCCGTCCAGAAAGCTCAGACCTGTAATGATGCTGAGTTCATCTGTGAGGTTCCCGCTGACCGAGGCTTCGATGCCTTCAACACGAATGAGGCTTTCCTCGACTTGGTTAGCCGCGTCGCCGGTTGGGATGCCGTCAGTGGTCTCGATTTGGAAGACAGCGGCTGTGAGGCTGAGGCCTTGGGCAAAATCCCACTTTAGGCCCGCTTCGAGATTTTGCGCGATGTCAGGTGTAAGGCCTGCCTCTGCGCTGCTGATTTCAGCAAATTGTTCACCGGATTGCGGGATGAAGCTTTCGCTAAAGCTGCCGTAAATGGAGATGTTTTCTTTTGGCTTGAGAATAACCCCAAGACGCGGAGAGATTTCTTCATCTGTGCGCGAGAGGATTCTGTTTGGATTGTCCAGCGCGACTATCGTATCTTCAACTGTAAAATCAAAACTGTCAAAGCGAGCCCCCACGACAATGTCGAGCCAATCCGTCACAGCAATTTGGTTTTGGACATAAGCAGAGAAGACGGTGAGGTCGGCTTCATCATCATCATTAATTACGTTTGGTGACGCAATATCAAGGTTAGCGGTACCTGCGGGGGGGTTAAAAATATTCGTTGTCGAAACGCCTGCCGCGTTGACAGAAAAATCAATAACATCTGCAACAGCAAGTGTTGCTGTATCGGTCCGCTGTAAACCAGTTGTTTGGCCAGCGAGAATTTGAGCCGCTCGTGTTGCAGCTGAACTATCGAAGAATGTATTGAAACGATCATTGTCATTTGATGTGTCGATATATTCTAATCCACCAACAATTGTGTGGCCAATTGTACCTGTTTCAAACTCACCGACAAGATTTCCTGAAAGCGTTAAGCTTTGGCGCTGTGTCGTGTCGATATAGCCGTCGAGGTTAACGGTCGCGATTCCGCCAAAGTCTGGATTGGCGGCGTTAAACCCAACCGGGAAGAGATTCTGATAAAGCTTATCATAATCCCCATAAACGGCCGTGAAGTTACCTTTTAGATTTTCTGTGAACTCGTGACCGATGTTGGCACGGAATACATGCGCTTCAAATTCGGTTGTATTTAGCTCTTCGTCCCCAAATGTGATGTTTGATAGAGATTCAACTGGGGTTCTTAAGCCGCTGGCGGTACTGGTTGTTCCATCAGGTGCCGCAGATGGAATACCCCGATCAATGAAGCGCTCATTATTTGCATATTCATAAGATAGATCAACCGTAGTTGCCGCTGTTGGCTGCCAGCGAAGAGTCGGATTGATCCCGATACGGTCGCCATCAAAGAAATCGCGGTGGTTATTGAGGCTTTCATAATAGGCATTTACGCGAAGAGCCGTTTTATCATTGAGGGCGTAATTCACGTCGCCCGCGATATCAAAACCGCCAAATGTATCGACGCTGGTTTTATAACCGATAAATGTGTCGTACAAATCCGCCTTTTTTGTCACGCGATTAATGAGGCCGCCCGTGCCGCCGCGTCCGAATAGGAGGGCATTGGGGCCGCGAAGAACCTCGACTTGCTCCAGATTATACAGGGAACGGTAATATTGAACATCATCCCGAATGCCATCAATAAAGAAGTCAGCGGTTGACCGCACGCCGCGTAGCACGACGGTATCCCGGTGACCTTCGCCTTGCGACTGATTGAGGCCCGGCGTGTAAAGAACGATGTCTCCAATGGAATCAAAACCTTGCGCAAGAATCTGATCTGCTGTCGTAATGGACAGAGATTGCGGAACATCGATGATTGGCGTTGGCGTTTTTAGCGCATTGATTTGGTCCGAATAGAGGTGATTGCCTCTGACAATGATAACATCCTCATCGGTTTGGTCCGTCACCTGTGCAGAAGCAATAGACGGCAGGGCGCAGAGAAGGGCGGCTGCGCTGCAGAGGAATTTGGGTGACATGGCGGGGTCAGTTTTTGTTGCGAATTATTCTCATTTACTGAAAGCCTATTAGTAATAGTGAGAATGAGTTGCAAGTGGTTTATTGCGAATAATTCTCAAAAAGGCAGTAAACCACATCGTGAGGACTAAGCGTATGGAACTTTGAAAAAGGGAGTTTGAGAAAGACTGGTGGGCGGTAACGGGTTCGAACCGCTGACCCTCTCGGTGTAAACGAGATGCTCTACCAGCTGAGCTAACCGCCCGACGCAGACTTTCTTAGAGCGCGCCTTATAGCGCTTTTGCACGGGGGTGCAATTACTCTATGCTGTTTTTTATGGACAGTCTCATCACAGAATACGCTCTTGCCCTCCCGGCTGTTTATATGACGGAACAATGGGGCGGCTCGCATGTCTTTAAAGTTGGCACACAGACCGATTTTAAAATGTTTGGAATTCTAAATCCGGGGAAAGGGCGCTTGACGGTGAAGGCTCCCGATGCAGAGATTCGGTCCATACTCATCGATGTTGGCGTTGCCGAGGCTCATTCGCATCTCCCGCGCGGGAATTGGATGGTTTTGTTACTCGATAAACTCGAGGCAGAGGATGTCTTGGAGCGTTTAAACGCATCATATGAGACCGTTTTTCCAGGCCTTCCAAAGCGCGTGCGCGACAATATTCAATCGACCTAAATAAAAGTGCAGAATGTCGCATTTTGCGCGTTGACCGACGACTCCCTCATGGCTAAAGACCCGTTCACATCTTAGCGGGTGTAGCTCAGTTGGTTAGAGCGCTGGCCTGTCACGCCAGAGGCCGCGGGTTCGAGTCCCGTCACTCGCGCCATACTTTAATTTTTAAAGGTGGTATGTTATTGAAAAGCCTCAGTTTTTTAACTGAGGCTTTCCTGTTTTTAAGCCACGTTACCTAATGGGGCTTCCGTGGGGGACCAAATGGTGTTTCCTTTCGATATAGCTAAAATCGAATATGATACAAAATTACTCCATAAAAAGCGCGGATATTGGTATTATCAGCGCCGAGTGCCCAATAAATATTCCCATATTGATCATCGCACCTATGTTAAAAAAGCCCTCCGCACGACAGCCATAGATGAATCAATAGCAAAAAGGGGGTGCTTTGGTCAAAGCTGACAATGAATATTGGGCGGCTCTCGAGTTGGAGGGGACATAAAATGGAGGACTTACGGACAAAAATTTTGCCGTTGAAACACATCGTGATGAAGCCGCTAAGGCGCGTGCTGTATCCTTTGGATAGCTTATGTCCGCCATTGAGATAGACACTCAGGGCGATCTTGTTGAAATCTATGACCGTGTGAAAATTTTGATGAAGCAATCAGGGCCGAATGTCCTTCCTAAGAAGGAGGATATTTAAGCCGTACTTGGTGGCGTCCATAAGCCAAGCAAGGGGAAGGTAAAGGGCCCATCGGCATTTGGACTTTATTTCAATAAAATTTCTTCGAATGACCAGTATAATTAGGATCAAGAACAGCTCTGTAGTTGGAAAAAACAAAGATGGCATCAATTGACTATTTTATAGAGGTTATGGGTGATCTTGAAATGGACTGCATCACGCGTGAGCAGGCCTTGGTGACCGAACCCGTTTCGAAATATGCACTTCACAGGCACAGTGAAATCATCCGTTGCGGCCTTTGATAATGATTGGGTGAATCACCGTATCTTAGCTCCAGGTTCATTTGACTGTTTAAATGTCGATCTAAGGTCAATGATCTATGTATAGATTGAGATCATTGCACTTACGAGCGAGATCTGTGACCTTTTGCCGGAAGATATACACCTGGAAGCGGATATTTCATATATTTCTATTCGACCACGTGATAATCGAGAGCTGAAAATACTAGACTCTGAATGTGAGATTTCACTAGTCGGAGTTGCGCTTGAGGGCATGAAACTCACTGCTAATGGTCATGATAAGTATCGCGGTAAAGGGACGCTTGTTTCGACAAATTTGATGAAAACTTTCCGGAAAAGAGAGTTACTTCCAATGACCTGCGCTCCTAAACTTCCTCCATTTTCTGGTAGAGTCTCCATCAACGAAGGAGACTATTATGCAGCGATCCCGTTTCAGTGAAGAACAGATTATTACGATACTTAAAGAGCAAGAGAACGGCCTACCGACGAAGGAAGTTTGCCGTAGGCATGGCATCAGCTCGGCGACGTTTTATAAATGGAAGAGTAAGTATGGCGGTCTGAACGTATCAGATGCCCGCAAGCTCAAGGCGCTTGAGGCCGAGAACAATAAACTCAA
>CAZKHC010000100.1:0-7523 GCA_964552135.1 uncultured Algimonas sp.
CTCGATCCAATTCTCGGAATAATCGCGTCATAACGAGGGAGCGCTTTGCCGTCATAATGGACCTCGGGTTTATGGGAATTTATGACCATATAGCAACGCGATGTATAGATGCAGTCCACGACATGCCCTCGTGCTTCGGCGGCTTCGATCATGCGGGTATTGGAATAATTATTTGGCGCTTGTGTTAGGATGCCAATCCGAAGGGGCCGCCTGGGGATAGGCTTGCGTTTACGAGATTTTTTATAGGCGTCAAAAGACAGTACAGGCTGTAAAAAACTCGCGCCTGGAGATAATGTGAAATCTTCCGGGATGGCAGAGCGACCGATCAACATGCGGTAACTCATGGTTTCGCGGTTTGTGAGCGAGACTTCGATCGGCCAACTTTGCTCATCAACAGAAATATCTACGCTTATAATATAACGAAGTTCTGATATTCCATTTGAACTTATGATTTTTCGGCGGTCGATGACTTTTGCCGAGCAGACGACCTCAACTGTGTGATCGGATGGGTTAGGGCGTATGATAAAGCGCACTTGCGGATTTTCATCTGTCCCAAAGGGCTCAATCGCTACCGCATGCAAGGCAGATGTCTTCGTCCCAGAATCCACTTTTGCCCGAATTGCGGGTAAGGATAAATCTGGCAGTGAGACCCATTCCTCCCAGCCGAATGTTCTGATTTTTTCGCTGTCGATGTCACTCATATCGTTTGGAACTTATCCTTAAACTGTAGGTGATAGATAGTAACGGATGCTTGTTCGCAGCTTTATGAACGGCTAGGGATAAGCCAGATAAAGAAACACTACTAGAGCCGAAGACGAATAATGTATAATCTGGATCAAACGACAGCTGCTTTTACGGCCGCTGATAACACAGTCGAACGCGAAAGCATGGAATATGATGTGGTCATTGTAGGCGCGGGGCCTTCGGGCCTTTCCGCCGCTATCCGACTGAAGCAAAATAATCCCGAAACCAGCGTCGTTGTCTTGGAAAAAGGCTCGGAAGTTGGGGCGCATATTCTATCGGGCGCGGTCCTAGATCCCTCCGGTCTGGCGGAACTTTTCCCGGATTTTGCGGCTATGGAAGGTTGTCCGGTCAAAACAAAAGTGACCTCAGATAAATTACATATTTACGGTCCTGCGGGCGCATTACCAATCCCGCAATTTATCCTGCCGCCGCTCATGCATAATCACGGCAATTACATTGTCTCTATGGCAAATGTTTGCCGCTGGATGGCGGAACAAGCGGAAGGACTCGGCGTTGAAATTTTCCCAGGAATGGCCTGTTCGGCTTTGGTCTACCGAGACGATGGATCCGTAAAAGGCGTTGTTGCAGGTGAATTTGGCTATCAGAAAGACGGGAGTAAAGGTCCTGGATATGAGCCCGGAATGGAGCTGCACGGTAAATATGTGATGCTCGGCGAGGGCGCGCGCGGGTCTTTGTCGAAGGTTGCAATAGCCAAATATAATTTGGCGGACGGGCGTGAGCCGTCAAAATTCGGCCTCGGCATGAAAGAGATTTGGGAAATTGACCCGGAAAAACACAATGAGGGGGCAGTCCTTCATACGGCCGGGTGGCCTTTAGGCCTGAAGCAAGGTGGCGGATCCTTTGCTTATCACGCAGAAAACAACCAGGTCTTCCTCGGTTTGATTGTTGACCTAAATTATGAAAATCCGCACCGTTATCCCTATATGGATTTTCAAAAATGGAAAACCCATCCCGATATTGCTGATTTACTCAAGGGTGGGAAACGGATTGCATATGGTGCAAGGGTTGTAACCAAAGGCGGCATTCAAGCCGTCCCGCAGGTGGCTTTCCCTGGGGGCGCGCTTCTTGGCTGTACCGCCGGCCTTGTGAATTTACCGCGCATTAAAGGCAATCATAATGCAATGCATTCCGGCATTCATGCCGCGGATGCCGCGACGAAGGCGTTGGCGTCTGGCCGATCTGGGGATACGCTTCACGCCTATGACGATATGCTACATGATGGCCCAATCGGTGCAGATTTGCGGCCCGTTCGCAATGTCGCGCCGCTGAATGGCCGGTTTGGTCCGTTCATTGGGGGCATGCTGATGGGCGGTATGGATATGTGGTCCGCGAGTATTCTGAAATTTAATCTGTTCGGGACACTGGGTCATAAGAAAGACGATGCTGGTTCTACCAAAAAGGCTGCCGACTCCAAACCTATCGACTATCCAAAACCGGACGGTGTGTTGACCTTTGATCGTCTCACCAACGTCTCCATGACTTTCACCAATCACGGCGAAGACCAGCCGAGTCATTTGCGCCTAATTGATGATAGCATTCCGATTAATGTAAATTTGCCCGAATTTGACGAACCTGCTGCTCGCTATTGCCCAGCGGGGGTCTATGAAGTTCTGACAGAGGATGATGGCTCCAATCCGAGATTTAACATCAATGCACAAAACTGTATTCACTGTAAAACTTGCGATATCAAAGACCCGTCTCGAAATATTGTCTGGACGGTGCCAGAAGGCGGCGGCGGGCCGAATTATCCGAATATGTAAATTAGGCGGCGATTTCTGAACTGATCGCTTGCCACATCGCCTAACTCGACACAGAAAGCTTCTATGAAAAGTCGTTTGATTTCTATTGCCATTGCGGCTGTTTTGGCGGTTTCTTGCCAGTCTACTGATGAGGCTTATGCTGCTCCGGAAAAGCAAGAAATATCAAAATTATATGCGGATTATCTTTCGGGAAGCTACGCCCATCAAATTAAAGACCGCAATGCCCGCCAGAAATTTTTTACAGACGCATTTCAGCTCCGTCCATCGGACGTAAGGATTGGTCATCGCGCATTGATTTCCGCGATTGAGCAAGGTGATATGTCCGCGTCGGTTGAATTGGCGCACCGTCTCATAAAGGCGGATAAAACCGAGCCCTTGGCCCGCGCGGTCTTGGGTGTAGATGCCTATCGGCGCGGACGAGAATCTCGGGCGCTAAAATATCTCTCTGGCAAAACGAATGACAAGACGACGCTGATTTTGATGCAGCTTGTCCGAGGATGGGTCGAAGTTGAAGATAAAGACTATGATGCTGCGAGAGAGACATTTGCAACTCTTTCCGGGGATTATAAATATTTTGAGACTTACGCCGAATTGCAGCTGGCAAAAATTGATGCCTTGCAAGGGGATACGGAAGAAGCATTAGAGCGATTAGACGCGGTCGATCAAACTGGAATATCGAGTGTTGAAAGCCTGCTCACGCGCGTCCGAATTTTGGATAAAGCGGGCCGTCAAGCCGAAGCGATAAAAGAGCTCGAAGATATTTTGGTCGATAATGAGCGATTGTCGAATGGTCCTGTTGGACATCATTTAGAAACCTTGCAGGCCGGTGATAAACTACCCTGGCCGTCTCCAAAGGGCGAAGCCGCGCGGGCGCTCACGAATCCTGCGTTTGGTTTTTTCTTTCGAAATGGTTCCGCTGATGGGGCGGAACTCTATTTACGTTTCGCCAATTGGATTGACCCGTCCTACGTGTCGACAGCTTTGGGCCTTGCTTCTATTCTGGAAGATCAAGGTGATGAAGGACAAAAAAAGGCTTATGATTTTTATCAAGAGGTTCCAGAGGATGATCCAAATTATGTCACCGCTCAACTTAGTCTCGCTAATATATATTTGAATTGGGAAGACGATGAAAAAGCGATTGATATTTTGGAGAGACTAAACGCGAAGGAAGAATCGACTTTGACGCGCGGCCGCTTAGGCTTGGTTCGGTTTTTCCGAGAAAATTACGCGGAGGCGTTACCCTTTTACGAAACCCTCGTCGATTCTTTGTCTGAGGAAGAGTTGAAAGCAAATGTGGAGCCGCTGCGGTTTCGAGGTATCATTTATGAACGGTTGAAACGTTGGCCTGAAGCCGAAGCTGATTTCAAGCGTGTTTTGGAATATGCGCCAGACGACGTCGATACACTAAATTATCTAGGATACACATGGGTGGACCGCGGTGAAAACCTGACAGAAGCTTTCGATATGATCCGCGAAGCCGTCAAACAAGAACCGGATTCTGGCGCAATCGTCGATAGTTTGGGCTGGGCGCATTATAAGCTCGGGGAATATGAAGAGGCGAAGGTAAATCTCGAAAAGGCTGTCTCATTGTCTCCGTCATCGGCGACGATTATTGACCATCTTGGCGATGTGTATTGGAAACTTGGCCGTAAACGTGAAGCTGGGTTCCAGTGGAAACGAGCCTTGGAATTTGACCCTACCGATGAAGAACGCGCGACGATTGATATCAAATTAGAAGGCGGCCTCGACGCGGTACCTCTCGCGACTAACGCCCAGCCATAAAACGATGCCCGTGGGGACGCCAACCGGGACGACGGAGCTAGCTCGCGCAAAGGTCAATTTGACGCTGCATGTCGGTGCGGTGAGGAACGACGGATATCACCCTATTGAGAGCTTGGTCGTTTTTGCCAATGTTGGCGACGTTTTAAAATTTGAACCTGAGGCGAAATCCTCCCTGACAATTCACGGAACAGATGCATTACCGACGGATGGCAGCAACCTGATTTTGCGCACAATGGAAATGGCGAAAACGCCGCCGCATCATGTAATCCTAACGAAGACCTTACCCATCTCTGCGGGCCTTGGCGGAGGGAGCGCCAATGCTGCAGCCGTTTTGAGGCAGTTAGGCACTAAGCTTAGTCATCGAGAGTTAGCTTTTGATTTGGGCGCCGATGTTCCCGTTTGCCTTGTCTCCCAAACGGCTATGATGAGTGGTATTGGTGAGGTGATTGAGACGCAAGCTGGTCTAGGGCAGTTATCGGTAGTCCTCGTCAATCCGGGTGTCGCTGTGTCTACGGGTCAGATATTTAAAGCCATGGATTCTGCGCCGCGTGATGCCAAGCCTGCACAGACATCGAGGGAGGGCAGTCTTTTGTCGCGCGCGCTGTCGGGGGAGAATGAGATGCAAGATGCAGCTATCGCGCAAGCCCCGATTATCGCCGATGTATTGCGGACCTTAGCGCAGCAAATGGGCTGCGAGCTTGCGCGCATGTCCGGCTCTGGCGCGACCTGTTTTGGAATTTTTCGGTCCGATGCTCAGGCTGAGGCCGCCGCGACAGTGATCTTAAATGCGCAGCCGACTTGGTGGGTCCGTGCCTGCCGCCTTGGTGACCAACTCGAAGGCTCGCACGGGGACTTCGCTACATGATCGCGGATAACCTTTGGTTATGGATGCAGGTCGCTGCGCTGGCCTTTTTGGGTAGCCTTGCCGTAAGCGGGTTTATGGCGACTGCAGGATTGGGCGACTCCCCTGACAGCCGTTCGGCTCATAGCGGTGTCATCCCAACCGCTGGCGGCGTCGGCATTGTAGCGGGATTGGGCTTAGCCCTCTGCGCTATTGGTATATTATTTCCATGGTTAAGGCTTCCGATTGGATTTGCACCGGTTATGGCGCTCCTATTTGCGATATCCATGCTAGGTTTGGTGGATGATGGGTTCGCGCTTAGCGCCAAGGTCAAATTTGCCCTTATGCTATTAATTTGCGCGGCCGCGGTTTGGCTGATTGGCCCGCCAGAACGTCTACCCTTCGTAAATAAACCCGTTTCACTCTCGCCTTGGGTTGGATTTTTAGGGGCCACGCTCTGGATTTTCGTCGTTATGAATGCCGTGAATTTTATGGACGGTGCCAATGGAATGATGGGGCTTTCGCTTATCATTGCGAATTTTGGTCTTTTTGGCGTGGGGTTAATCGGCGGGTCTGCGACGACGCTCTTGCTATCGGGCTTGTCGCTAATGGTAATATTTGGATTTTTGCCCTATAATCTACGTCGAAAGGCACGGGTCTTCGCCGGAGATGTTGGCTCGCTTAGTCTTAGTTTTCTTTTTGCTGTGACCGTTTTATTCCTCATCGCTGAAACGCCAGATGCGACCTATCATTTGGTGGGTCCGGTTTTGATTTTACCTTTTCTAGCAGATGTATTGCTAACGATGGTCCGCCGTGCTCGTATGAAAGATAACCTCTTCGAGGCTCACAATAAACATCTCTACCAACGCCTTATTCGCGGCGGGTTTGGTCATATGACGGTAAGTTGGTTCTATGCTTTGGCGGCTCTAATTTGCGCAAATATTGTTGTGATTGGCGCGCCGAGAGGCTGGTTTAATCAGCTTGAAATACCAGTTATGTTGGTCGGTGCCATTAGCGCGATATATTTTTTGGTCAGCCGAAGTTTATACGATCCGCGATCAGCTGATGCGAGCAACAACAAATCCGGCGAGTTCTTTTAGCGTATCGCGCAGCGGCGTAACCGGAAAAACATCCAGCGCCTGTGCGGCGTCTTGAGAATATTGTTTTGCAAGGTCCATTGTGGCCTCTAAGGCTCCGCTTTGGCGGAGCAAAGATACGGCGCGTTCCAAATCCACATCTTTTTGGTCGTGATCGACAATAACGCGCCGCCAGAAAGCGCGGTCTTCATCAGACGCCTTTTGCAATGAGCGGATAACCGGCAGGGTCATTTTACCTTCGCGAAAATCATCGCCAACAGATTTTCCTAGCGCGCTCGCCATGCCGCCATAATCCAGTACATCATCAACGAGCTGAAAGGCGAGGCCGAGTTTGAGACCATATTCGCGCAGGGCCGCTTGTTCACTTGCAGGACGTTGTGAAATCACAGGCGCGACTTCCGTTGCTGCGGCAAAAAGAGCGGCCGTTTTCGCTTCAATCACGCGCATATAATCCGCTTCGGTCATAGCAAGGTTTCGAAGCGCTGCGAGCTGCTGCACTTCGCCTTCAACAATCACGGAGGCTGCGTTAGATAAAATACCCAGCGCCTTCATGGAATCGGTTTCGACCATGAGGTTAAAGGCGCGGGCAAAAAGGAAATCACCGACGAGTATAGAGGCGCTATTGCCCCATATCAGATTGGCAGGTTTCTTCCCGCGGCGCAGCGCGCTTTCGTCCACGACATCATCATGCAGCAATGTTGCAGAATGGATGAACTCGACGGCGGCGGCTAATTTATGATGGGCGTCACCCCCGCCGGAAACCGTGGAATATTCACATAGCTGCGCGGCGCTAACCGTTAGAAGTGGACGTAAGCGTTTCCCGCCCGCGCCAACCAAATGCTCGGCAAGGTCAGGAATGAGGCCGACAGAGGATTGCATGCGGTCCAATATGATAGCATCAACCGCTGCCATATCCGAACCCGTCAGATCCCATAAAGTCTGAGCCGGAGAGAGGGCCGCATCTTCGCGTATTTGAGCAGGTGCATTCACGTGCTGGGAGACCACCGTTGTTTCTTTCATCCTCTACGTAAGGGGCGAAGCTCTGCGCGGCAAGACGTTTCAACGGTGCACATAGCCGCATTGCAAAATTGCGGGGTATCATATTTTTGCAGGGGAGGGGCTTGCGAAAGCTGGCCGCGAGGCCACCTTTAACCTTTGATTGGTCCCAAAAAGAGGGCGTTTATGATTTGCCTCATACGAACAATGAATTTGGTCACGCTCAGCTTTGCTCAAGCTGTCTTGAAAGATGCGGGTATCGAGAGCTTTCTTTTTGATATG
>CAZKHC010000101.1:0-4581 GCA_964552135.1 uncultured Algimonas sp.
ACCGCGCCGCGGCTGGGCTTCCCGAAATCGCGCCCGAACCCGAACCCCTCGCGAAAGGCGGTTTCTTCGGACGCATCACAGCCGGGCTTCGTAAATCCACATCGCGTATGTCCGAACAGGTCGGCGCCGCTTTTACAAAGCGAAAGCTCGACGATGAAGCCATCGAAGAATTGGAAGATATCCTTGTCATGTCAGACCTTGGCTATGGCGTTGCAACAAAAGTTACTGACAGATTACGCGAAGATAAATTCGATAAACAGGTCACGGATTTAGAAGTCAAAATTGCGCTCGCCGACGTGATTTCCGAAATATTGACACCTCTGGAGCGGCCTATCGTCTTTGGGATGGCGAAACCTCAAATCATGCTCTTTGTTGGGGTGAACGGATCCGGGAAAACGACAACGCTGGGAAAGATGGCCAAGAGCTATACGGATAAGGGCAAGAAAGTTCTCATCGCTGCGGGCGATACCTTCCGCGCGGCAGCAGTCGAACAATTGACCATTTGGGGCGAGCGAGCCAATGCGCCTGTCATGAGCGCAGCCCAAAACGCCGACGCAGCAGGACTTGTCTTTGACGCCATAAAACGCGCGCGAGAAGAAGACGTAGACATCCTGATGATTGACACAGCAGGACGACTACAGAACCGGACCGAACTTATGGACGAGCTGTCAAAAATTATACGTGTTATTCGCAAGCAAGATGCAACCGCCCCGCATCACTCTATCCTGGTACTTGATGCGACCGTTGGACAAAATGCGCTGACCCAAACCGAAGTCTTCAAAGACACAGCAGATGTGACGGGTCTGATTATGACAAAACTAGACGGCACCGCAAAAGGCGGCGTACTTGTCGCCCTATCCGATAAATATGGCCTGCCTATCCATCACATCGGAATTGGCGAACGCATTCAGGATTTAGAAAATTTCAGCGCCCCTGTTTTCGCGGCGGCGCTTTCCGGCGTGGCAGATGCTTTAGAAGGGTGATTAAAACCTCTTAAAATCAGACTTGCTCACCGCCTGCATTCGGCCAGCCTGCCGGGTCGCAGCGCTGGCGTAATGCAGTTTAATGAGCCGTCATTGCTACCGGCGGCGGGTACGATGCGGAGCGCCGCGGCGATAGTGTAAATCGCCTTTACCGTCGCGGTCTACGACTGAATCCAAGCCTATATGCCCTGTGTTACCACTGGAATAGGTTGTCCCATATGACTGTCTAGAATATTGCGGCGTTCCGCTATAGCCAGATGAAGAACTCGACCCGCTAGAATATGTCGAATGTCCGGATGAATATGTCGTTGCGCTAGAATGACCTGAAATAGATGTGCCGCGCGTGCTGGATTGATAGGACGACCCAGACCGAATGGTTCCCGTTCCCGGTTGGCATAAAACGCGGCGCCATTCATAGCTTTCGGGACTAATCAATGTCTGCGTTGGAACCTGACCCAATTCCGCAGGCACATAAACCTCTCGCGTTTCGGCTGGACGCACAAGGTCATGGATTTCGACAGAGGCCCATTCCGCCTCAACTGGAATTTCTTGAACTCCGCCGGGATCTGAAACGACTTCCTTTCGAACCGTTGTATATTCCGCCGGAACAGGGGTTCGGCTCACACGGGGCGGGGCGGTCATGACGCGGCGCGTCGTCGTGACAGAGGTTCCAGGTTCTTCAACCAAGCACCAAATTTCACAGCCTGGCCCGCAGCGATCCCCGCCATTTTGCGTCGTCGCATATGTCCCGCCCTGCTGAGATCCATTGCTATATGATCCACCGGAGTTTGACTGTGTGAAACGTCCATCCGCTGTAGAATGAATAATATAGCCTTGGCGCTGTAATTCGGCCGGGTTACCCCGTTTCCACACCAAATGCGGCGCTCCGGTTTGCAGTTGCTCTGTGATCGTCGAGAATTGCGGTTGAGAGACACTTAATCTGTCGTGGGCTGGACGCGTTAAAACTTGCTCCGTTACAGTTCGATATGTCGGCTGACGCACGACGTAACGCGTACTCGGCTCTTTGACCATTACGCCTTCTCTGCGGCTTTGAAATTGAGGCTCCGTCACATCTAGCGCAGTATAAGCCGCTGAGGTTTCAACGGTCTCCGAGCCATTCGCATATTGGGCCGGTATTTTGACCTGTGCATAGCATTCGCCCGGATTGGCAACGGGCGGGAGGGCGGATGGGAAGGACGGACCACCAGCAGATGCAAGTCCCGCCCCTCCCATGAGTAAAGCGGTCAGGGAAGAAGCGATTATGCGGCGCATGGAAATCTCCGTTCTAGCGGCGGTGTCGTGTCCAAAAAATATGAAAAATGATTAGGGCGAGCGCCGCGCCCAACATATTTGCGACTGTATCGGCGAGAGAGCCGGTTCGGCCGATGGCCATGAAATGTTGAGCCAGCTCGATCCCGATTCCAAAGAGGGTCAGTCCCACAAAAATCGTCCCACCCCAGAGCTTTGGCCAACCAAATCGGATCAACCCGGCCAGAAACCCATAAGCGCCTAGATGCACGAGCTTGTCCATGTGGGGGGCGGACCCGAGGCTCACGGACGGGCGCAGACTCATTACAAGAATGAACGCCAAAGCCGCAATTGTCAGGATTTTGAAGCTGAGAGAATATTTTGTCATGAGCTAGGCTATAGCGCACCGCACTTGTCAGAGCGACGGCGACCACAGGGTCATTTTGCGTCATTTTCACGATTTAACCCTTCCCACACAGCCATTTATGGTAAACAGGGCCTTAATTATGGCATGAATGAGGCAAAAACTGGTATTTGCAGCACACGGATCTTCATTTTGAGCGTATAAATCGCCAAAATGGAGGCTTCTGAAACCCGCACTTGGCATGACCTCAACAACAGGCCAAAGTCCAATCGGGGGACACAAAAGCTCAATTGGGTAAAATTATGACGGTTCTAGATCCTAAAGATGTAGCGGAAGAGCTTGCCGGATGGACAGGCGGGGATGACTTTATCACGAAAGTCTTCCGCTTTGAGGACTTTTCAGAGGCCTTTGGCTGGATGACCCGCATTGCCATTCTTGCCGACAAAATGGACCATCATCCTGAATGGTTTAACGTCTATAACCGCGTAGACGTAACGCTGACGACACATGACGCAGGCGGGGTCACAGAGAAAGATGTGGCGCTTGCAAAAGCTATGGAAAAGGCGGCGAGCTAATGCGTTTTCTCCTTCCATTTCTATTATGCGCGGTGTCCAGCCCTGCGATGGCACAATTTGATATCGCGGCAACCTGCCCCGGCGGCGTCGTGATAGAACTAGATGGTAAAATTATTTGCGAGAAAGAAGACACACTCGCGCTATTAATTGCTGATTTCGAGGCTTCAGAATTGTCGGGCGATATTTATCGGCTCGGCCAAGAAGGTAATCGGGAGGCGCAGAAGCAATTACCAAATATTTCCTTTGAAGCGATGCAATCCGGACAGGCTATAACCACCGGATTTATCGCACGGCATGCGGCCTTATCAGCTGTCCCGCTGAGCGAAGAGGACCGCTTAAATTTTGAATTGCTAGGCTTTGTCCTGACTCAGCGCCAAAGACTTGCGCCCTTTGATACAGCCCGCATTCCCTTCACAAATGATAGTGGATTTTTCAACGAACTGTCTTTTGTTTTGCGCCAAACGGATTTTAAAACCACGCAAGATTATGAAACCTATGCTGCGCGGCTGACACGCCTGCCCACATTTTTTTCGCAGGCCAAAGAAAATATGCGTCGCGGCATCAAGACAAATTTTACCGCTAGCGCGGAAATCCTCCCCGGCATTCAAGACATGATTGACGCCATGGCCAATAGCACAGCGGAAGATCATGCGCTTTTCGCTCCGTTCAAGTTTTTCCCTGACTCCATCGAAGAATCGGAGCAAATTCGATTGCGTGCGCTCGGACAAGCCGCATTGAATAGTTCCGTTATTCCGGCGTATCGGGACTTATCCGCTTTCATGAAAAATGAATATACGAAGGGCGCGCGGCCAACGGCAGGGCTGGGCACAAGTGAAGCCGAGCGCGAATATTACCGTGCTGTGACCCGCTTTTTTACCACATTAGATATGAGCCCAGACGATATTCATGCGCTTGGCCTATCTGAGGTCGCGCGCATTCGCGGCGAAATGAACGCGGTCATTGCGGAGACAGGATTTGAAGGCAGCTTTGCGGAATTCTTGAACTTTCTGCGCACCGACCCGCAATTTTATGCGACAACCCGTGAAGAATTACTGATGCGCGCGAGCTATATTGCCAAACAAATCGACGGGAAAATGCCCGAATATTTTGGGGTCCTTCCGCGATTATCATATGGCGTTATTCCTGTTCCGAAAGAGATTGAAAAAACTTATACGACAGGACGTTATTTTAGCGGAAACCCGGAACGCGGTCAGGCCGGTAATTACGTTGTGAATACCTATAATCTCCCTAATCGTCCGCTTTATAATTTACCGGCGCTCACGGCGCATGAAGGCGTGCCTGGACATCATATGCAGATCGCTATTGGGCAAGAATTGCAAGGCCTTCCGAAGTTTCGCAAAAGCCTTTACCCCACCGCCTTTGGAGAGGGCTGGGGTTTATATGCCGAAAA
>CAZKHC010000101.1:4681-6169 GCA_964552135.1 uncultured Algimonas sp.
GAACTCGGCGCAGATTTCGATATTCGGCGTTTCCATGATGCGGTCTTGGAAAATGGCGGCCTGCCGCTCGATATCCTCGAAAATCAAATCGATAGATTTATTTTTGAAGAGAAAAGACGGTTATCTCAGGTTCAAACTCAAGCGGAACAGCCGTCTACTCCATAAAAAACCGCCGAACCCCGTTCTCAATATGAACGGGTCGACGGTGAATATTCCCCAGTTTCATTAAAGGAAACTGGGAAATAGAATATTTAATTAGAAACGGTAACGACCGCGAAGAGTCACAGGAATTGAAAGACGTCCACGGTTATTATTCAATCCGCCAATCGCCGTACCGGCGGCTAAGACAGATGTGTCTGACTGCAATCCACCTTGATAGCGAACACCCGTTTCGAGACCAATCGTCGTAAAGCGCGCAATAGGTGTTTCAACACCCACAAGTCCTGCAGCTGTTCCGACCCAGCTATCTTCATATAGCGGGATAGGGCCTGCACTAAACGGTGCACCTGCCAGCTCAGCTCCAACCAAGCTGATATCGTCAACATGCGAAACACCAACGCGGCCTTCAACATATGGACGAATGCTATTTAGAACGGGAATAGGCTGCGGCGCGAAATACTGACGCAATCCAAGTTCAACGCCGTAAGCTTCATAATCTGTCAAAGCGCCCGTAAACGCATCTCCATTGATAGTGCCAAGATCGAGAGGGCCGTTACTGTCCGCTTTCTCATAATGACCCAAAAGAGTGACTTTAGTGTTCGGCGCCAGTGCATAGGACCCGCCTAGCTCTGCGCGGAAACCGGCGTCGTAAGCATCATTAAATGATACTGAATTAAAATCTGTTCCAGCAACATTATTTGTCCGGCTAGGCGTCAAAATGTTTCTTCCTACGGGAAAAACAGCGCCAATTCCGCCTTCAAGGTTCCAGCGGGCCAGGCAATTTCCAGTGTGGCAGCGAGGCGCGGCTACAGGCTGAACAACGGGTTGTTGCGGAATATATGTTGGCTGCGTATTGCAAGCTGGATCCAAATGATATGACGTTTGAACGGCGTATGTAGATTGCGTATTGCATGCGGCTTGAGCATTATATGTTGGCTGAGCATAAGATCGGACTTGCTCAACAGGTGCTGCCTGACCGTAAACGGCGGACTGTCCCGCAGAAGCAGCTTGCCCGAAAGAACCATATTGTCCGTAGGAGCCTTGCTGTCCATAGGAAGCGGCTTGTCCATAATACCCAGCTTGTGAGATATATTGGTCGGCGGTCTTATCTGAACCGCTCAGTCCCAAAAAGGAACACCCTGAAAGTAATATTGCGGCCGAGCCGAGAATTAAAAATCGCATGGTATTCACCCTTGTTTGCCATACAGAATTGCCCCCGAACCCGTGTCTCATTAAGCGACAGGGTCGGCGGCAGACAAAACAGTCTTATCCGAGTAAGATAAAAACTCGGATAAGAAACAAGGTTAATTAAAAGCGATAACGACCGCG
>CAZKHC010000101.1:6269-7510 GCA_964552135.1 uncultured Algimonas sp.
GAGCATCCAGAAAGAAGTATTGCGGCAGAGCCGAGCATGAGAAGTCGCATGGTTTTCACCCTTACTGTTCAGGAATGGCACAATCGCCACGTTTATCCATCATCTTGGGTGGAGGCCTTGCAATGCGTAGGCCAATGCGCCGTAGGCATAAAAAAACCCGGCTAAAGAGCCGGGCCATATTCATAAGGATGTCAGTTGGTTTAGAATGCCACTCGGCCGCGGAGTTTGAGCGGAATTGACCAGCGGTCTTCCGCATCAGTATTCGCGTCAAGGTTATCGCGCCAGCGAATTCCCGACTCAACACCAATCGCGCTGCGTGGTCCTACTGCAAACTCGGCACCTACGATACCCGCTGCAGTCGGGCGCCAACCGCCTTCAATAAACTGAGAGTCATCAAAGACCGTTCCGTCATCGACAAATGTCTGTCTCAAATCGACGTCATTATTATATGTGAATCCGCCCGTCGCGCCAACATATGGGCGGAATGGAGAGAAGCTATTTCCGACATATCGGCGAACACCGCCTTCAATCGTGTACTGTTGTAAGTCACTGAACTCACCGACAAGGTCGCGTGGCGTGGCTGATCCAATGTCAGGTGTGAAGACTCCTGCGGCGTCGAATACGCCTGATTGGAACGATCCTGTATCAACTGTCTGGCCACTTTTCTCAGAGAATGACGCTTGACCAAGCAATGTTGTGTTCCGAGACACATCATATGTGGCTGCACCGCCAATTGTATAGCCGTCGGAGAAAGCATCTGAGTAATCAACATTTGGGAATGTACCCGCTAGGCCGCCACCGCCAAATGACGGCGAGACTTCTTTTCTCGACGCCAAAGTACCGCCGACATCAAATTCTGTTCCGCCAAAGACTTCAAAGCCAAAGGGTAGAGCTGCACCGACACCGCGAAGCTGTGGAACTCCAAATGGAGCTGCAAAAGGTTGCGGAACAAAAATTGGAGCGCCAACGACGTTTTGAACGGCTGCGCCATTTACAAATTGTCCGCCGCCAAACTGTGACCCTACGACACCTCCACCAAGAGCGGCCGCACCAAATGGAGCGCCTGCGCCGAGAGTTGTTACGCCGCCTGGACCAAATCCGCCTGCGCCAAATCCGCCTGCGCCAAATCCTGCGCCATTAAAGCCGCCGCCAATGCCTTGGGCCGCGAGTCCCGCGCCGACTGCGCCAGGACCAAAGCCGCCTGCGCCGAAACCACCGGGTCCAAATCCGCCTGCGCCAAC
>CAZKHC010000102.1:0-4488 GCA_964552135.1 uncultured Algimonas sp.
TCTCGCTTCCAAAGGATGTTGAATATTATGAATTGATTTTAACCGCGACCTATGCGGTCGTTGTGTTCTCAATTATCGTTCAAGGCCTAACAATTAAGAAGGTGGTTGAGAAAAGCGTGGATGCGGCAGAAATGTAACACCCGCAATAAATCCGCTTTCGACTGCCGAAAAGGGATTGTTATAGCTAATTGATGCAATAATATAACGTCGTGTCTAAAAACTGGCTCATAAAGACCTTTACGGTCCTCTTCGCGCTTTCCTTCCTTATGGTTCAAGGTTTTGCGCAAGCACACGCAACGGAACATGGTGATGACCATTCGCACGACGGTGTCGCCTGTGACATCAATTTTGTGGCTGTGGAGCAAGTCATTACGACTCCACCCGTGCCTGTCCCAGCGCCATACGTATTTGTTACGACCGCCAATTGGACGATTTCTGTCAATAATAATCGTCCGCGGATATTCGATGGCCGTGCACCGCCGCCGCGCGGACCTCCAGCACTCTAAGAAACACTTTACCCCCTCATATCCGATACAGTTCATTGTGTCGGTCCTTTTGTGCTTTCAAATTTAGAAGAATTATTATGTCACGCTTTTCAACGGGCCTATTGGCCTCCGTATTCCTATTGCCTGCTGCCTCATTATCCACGGCTGCTCAGGCTCAAGACGCTACCGATGAAGATGTTATCATCGTCACGGCATCGCCTTTAAACCGCTCCGTCGATGAGGCCATTACAGGCCTCTCCATCCTAACGGACGACGATTTACAAGATCGCCTCGCCGCAACGATTGGCGAAACCCTTAAACTCGAACCGGGTGTCTCTTCGACCAGTTTTGGCGCGGGCGCATCGCGGCCTATCATTCGCGGCCAAGGCGGCGACCGTGTTCGCGTATTGCTGAACGGTATTGGATCAATTGACGCCTCATCCGCCTCGCCTGACCATGTTGTCGCAGCTGAGCCTGCTCAAGCCGAGCGCATCGAAGTCCTACGCGGCGCATCAATCCTTCGCTACGGGAGTTCTGGCTCCGGCGGCGTTGTCAATGTCATCGACGGACGCATCCCAAGCGATTTTCCAGATGGTGAAACGGACGTCGCTGTCCGCATTGGTGCCAGTTCCGTTGACCTTGGCAGAGAAGTCGCAGCCTCGATTGATCAACGCGCCGGCGATGTAGTCTTTCATTTTGACGGAACATTTCGCGAAGCTGACGATTATCGTATCCCTGTCGAAGCCGAGAGTGTGGCTCAACTGGAAGAAGAAGGTGAAGAGATTCCTGATGATTTCGATGAAAACCGTATCTTAGATAATAGCTTCGCAGAATCCCGCAGCCTATCGGGCGGCCTCTCTTATATTGGGGATTCTGGTTTCATCGGTATTGCTGTCAATAACTTCACTTCGACTTACGGCATTCCCGGCGGACATGAAGAAGGAGAAGAGGAAGAAGGCGAAGAAGAGGGCGGCGAAGAAGAAGAGGAAGAAGGCGGCGTATTCATTGAAGCGGACCAGACCCGTATTGATCTAAACGCAGCATTAGATCTGGATGGCCCTATTGAACGCGTCCAAGTTTTCGCCGGATATGCAGATTATGAGCATACTGAATTTGAAGGTCCCGGCGAAGTCGGAACCGTTTTTGCAAATGAAGGATTTGAAGTCCGAGCCGAAGCCATCCAAGCTGCGCCCGGAGCGTGGAAAGCGGCATACGGCGTGCAATATCGGGAACGTGATTTCTCTGCGATTGGCGAAGAAGCCTTTGTCCCGCCAACTGTAACAGAGCAACTCGGCGTTTATACCTTTCAAGAAGTCGAAATTGGAAATGGTCATCTAGAGGCTGCTGCGCGTTATGAGCGCACGGACCAAGAAAATAGTGTCTCCGGTGAGGATTTAAGTTTTGATCTGTTCAGCATAAGCGCGGGCGGAAATATATTCCTCGCAGACGGTTTCCGAGTTGGCGCAAATATCTTCAGAACAGAACGCGCGCCGACGTCAGAAGAGCTGTTCTCCGACGGACCTCATCTGGCAACGTCTCAATTTGAAATCGGTGACCCGACGCTTGGCAAAGAAACTGCAACAGGGGCTGAAGGCTCCATTCGTTATGCGGATGATAGTCGTAGTGCATCCGTAAACGTCTTCTATACCAATTATTCGGACTATATTTTCGAAATCGAAACCGGCGGCGAAGAAGACGGCTTGGCGGTCTTCCAATTCGTTGGAGAGGATGCAGAGTATTACGGGTTTGAAGCGGTTGGCGAGACCGATCTTGTAGATCTGGGTGCATTTACACTCTCGGCAGACTCCTTAGTCGAATTTGTGCGCGCAACGACAGACACTGGTGATTTGCCGCGCATTCCGCCGCTCTCCGTTCTGTCAGGATTAGAAGCTGAAAGCGAGCGGTTCAAACTCCGCGCCGAGTGGGAATATGTATCGGAAGCAGATAATCTAGCGGCATTTGAACTACCGACAGAGAGCTATAACCAAATCAACGGGTTCCTAACTTGGAAAGCTCCGATTGAAGCTCAAGATGTTCAATTGCGGCTGTCTGTATTGAACATTTTTGATGTTGAAGCCCGGCAACATACGAGCTTTTTGAAAGATATTGTTCCGCTTCCGGGCCGCAATGTCAGATTTTCAATAAGTGCAAAAATATAAAAATTGAACGGGAGCGCACCCACCCTCATCATCAGATTTATCTGGTGATGAGGGGTTTTTATTACCGTCTAAATCTAATCTAATTGATTTTAGAGATGTTGAGCATATTGGTTGACCCCGGCACGCCAAAAGGAACACCGGCGGAAATGATAACCGTGTCACCACTCTCAAGCCCTACATGGTCTTTGGCTATTCCGCTAATATGACCAATCATATCATTAAAGTCTGGCGGATCTTGTGAGACAACAGGCAGCACGCCCCAGCTTAGCGCGAGACGTGACGCCGTGCGCATATTTGGTGTCATACCCACAATTCTGCAAGGTGGCCGCTCACGGCTAATACGCTGCACGGTCGAGCCCGTTAGCGTGTAACCTAGAACAGCTTTTGCATCGAGCTTTTCTGCAATACCGCGCATCGCACCAGAAATCGCATCCTCAGCAGTGGCCTCATAAGGCAGTTTTACGGATGAGAAACCCTCCCAATAAAGCGGGTCTTTCTCAGCAGATCCAATGATACGGTCCATGATTGCAACGGCCGTCGCAGGATGGCGACCGACGGCCGTTTCCGCAGATAGCATCACAGCATCCGCACCTTGATAAATCGCTGACGCCACATCCGAAGCTTCCGCCCGCGTCGGGGTCGGCGCATCAATCATACTTTCGAGCATATGCGTCGCCACGATAACGGGTTTTCCAAGCGCGCGGCATTTTCGAATAATACGACGCTGCACAACTGGAACATCTTCAAGCGGGAGTTCAACGCCCAAATCACCACGCGCGACCATCGCCGCATCTGCTGCGATCAGAATAGAATCCAAATCTTCAACGGCAGAAGGCTTCTCAATTTTGACAATAATACCGGCTTTATCGCCGATGATTTTGCGAGCTTCATGAACATCATTGGATGTCTGAACGAAAGAGAGTGCAATGTAATCGACATCTTGCGTCAAAGCGAAGGCCATATCGATACGGTCTTTGTCCGTCATAGCGGACATTGGCAAAACCGTGTTGACCACATTGATGCCTTTTCGTTCGGACAATGGGCCTGGAACATCAACGCGTGCTTCGGCAAGCTTGCCATCATTCGAAAGAACCGTGACCTGCAATTTCCCATCATCAAATTTCAGCACGGTGCCCGCAACCATCGCCGTCATAAGTTCTTCATGCGGCATAATAATCAAGCCGTCTCGACCAGGTTCTGTCCCTTGGCGAATTTCAATCGTCTCGCCGTACCGCAGTTCGATTTTACTGTCTTCGAACGTTCCGCATCGCAGCTTCGGCCCTTGCATATCCGCGACAATGCAAATTGGATTACCGGTCTCTTTTTGAACCTTGCGGATTGCCTTTACAGACGCCGCATGGTCCTCATGAGAGCCATGACTGAAGTTTAACCGAAAGGCATCGACTCCAACATCATGTAGGAGACGAAGCGTATCGGGCGACCGACTTGCAGGCCCGATAGTTGCGAGAATTTTAGCGAAGCGATTGCGCATAAATTGATTCCGTAGTTTAGAAGGCGCGCTTAACGCGTCAGCTAGCGGGAATCATTCGTTTTCTCAGCAAAAATGCGTAGGAAATGCGTATTTTTTAACAAACCGATGCTGGAAGTCTGATAGACTGACCAATGTTAATGCCATAATCCGCACCCAATCCATTCATAGATTGAATAACATTCACGCCGACGCAGGTTCGTCTCGACAGGCTATAGACCGTATCGCCCGGTTGAACCATGTAATTTTGCGCAGTGCCTTGCAAAACACGAACAGTATCTGGCAGCTGCTGACCTGTTGTGTCGGTATCGGCCGTGATTAAATTACGTGAATAATCATAAGACACTGGCGTGCC
>CAZKHC010000102.1:4588-7497 GCA_964552135.1 uncultured Algimonas sp.
CAGGAACGACGTCGCGGGAAAATGACGGGGGAAGCGCCGGGACTTCAGGCGCGCGATGAGCAAAGACGGGCGCGGATTCATAAGTCGTTGGCTGCGAATAGCTTGCGGGTTGTTGATAGGAGATCGGCGCAGGGTCATAGCTGGCAGCTGTTACCGCGGCAGGGGCAGAACTTGCATATTGTGTCGTGGCCGCAGAATCCCCACGATAAACCGTCGAATGCTCATAATTCGGGTTTTCCTGTGTTGTGAGACAAGCGCTCAGCAAGACAGCGGATAATGGAAGAAGAAAGAGAGCACGCATGGCAGACCTCAAATTAGATGAGGCTAAAAATTGGCCGTTTATAGCTAATATAACGTTAAAACTTATAGCTAATAAAACGTTAATAGGGACGGGCTAAACAGACAATCCAACTGTAAATCTATAGTGTTAAAGCCAAGAATTGCGCTTGAAAAAAAAGTTAAAAAATATCACATCACTATCACTGATTACCACCGCTATGGAGTCCCAGCGAAATGAATATCAAAACACGCCCTGTTGAATATATGGACGGCAAAACCAAATGCGTTGGATATTTGGCATGGGATGATAACCGCGCCGACCCTCTTCCCTGCGTTTTAATCAATCATGCATGGGGCGGCCTAGACAGCTTTGCCATGGATAAAGCCGTTCAGATGGCGGCTTTGGGATATGTTGGCTTTGCTCTCGATAATTATGGCGGAGGCGCATTGCCGGAAACAGTCGACGAGAAAGCCGCTATGATGACACCTTTGAAAGAGGACCGTGCCGCGCTACTAAAGCGTTTAAAAGCGGGATATAAGGCGGCCGCAAAATTGGACGAAGTAGACGAAACGCATATGGCCGCGATTGGCTATTGCTTCGGCGGACTTTGTACATTGGATATGGCTCGCGCAGGTCTAGATTTACACGCCGCAGTCTCTTTCCACGGATTACTGGACGCACCAGATCTGCCAAAAAAGAAATGCAAAGCCAGCGTGCTTGTCTGTCATGGCTGGGATGATCCGATGGCGACGCCGGATATTCTCAAAAGCTTTGGCGAAGAAATGGCCAAGCAAAATTGCGATTGGCAAATTCATGCATATGGAGGCGTTGTGCATAGTTTCACCAATCCAGCCGCCGATGATAAAAAGTCAGGCACGGTCTATAATGATAAAGCTAACCTGCGCTCCACAAATGCCATGTTAGACCTTTTATCAGAAAAATTCGCACTTCACGGAACTGATCAAGCTTAGTGAATATTATTCGCGATACGGACGAGCTGCGCAGATTTTGCGACGCAGCCCGTGCCCAAGACTTCATTTGCATAGACACGGAGTTTATGCGGGAAAGTACCTTCTTTTCCATCCTGTGCCTGGTGCAAGTTGCAACGGCTGAAGACGAAGCCATTATTGATCCGCTCGCAGAAAATATCGACCTAGGCCCATTGAAAGATCTGTTACTCGACCAGAGTATCACAAAGGTCTTGCACGCGGCGCGTCAAGATATGGAAATTTTTTATCGCATTTGCGACGCCGTTCCGGGCCCCATTTTTGACACGCAAATTGCGGGCATGGCGATTGGGCTTGGCGATAGTGCAGGCTATAGCGCGCTCGTCAAAGCGCGGCTCGATCTAAATCTCGATAAGGGCGCGCGTTTCACGGATTGGTCACGCCGCCCCCTGTCCGAAAAACAGCTTTCCTATGCCCTTGCCGATGTTACCCATTTGCGCGATCTTTATCCGAGTGTTCTCAGCGAGCTCGAAGAGAAAGGCCGCCTGACCTGGGTCACGGAGGAAATGTCCCAGCATATGGAGGAGAGCCTCTATACGTTTGAGCCCGAAGAGGCTTGGCAACGTTTAAAACTTCGCGGGAACAAGAAACATTACCTCGCGGCGTTGAAAGCGGCCGCCGCATGGCGAGAACGTACCGCCATAAAAAAAGATATACCGCGCCGCCGCGTCCTCAAAGATGACGCAATATATGATCTTGCGCAGCAACGTCCGCGCACAATCGAGGCGCTTGCAAAATTACGCGGTATTCCGCGCGGCTTTGAAAAATCCTCTTCCGCCAAAGGCCTTGTCGAAAGCATCGCCTCCGCAATTGAAAATGCGGAAGATTACGCCCCGCCAGCGCCAAAGGTAAAACATATGCCGCCGGCTTTAGGGCCTCGAATTGAGATGCTCAAAACGCTCCTTCGCCTGCGAACTGAAGTGGAAGGCATCGCGACGCGACTTGTCGCCAATGCCCGCGACATCGAGCAGCTCGCAGCCTTTGGCGAAGCCGCAGACATCGCCGCCTTAAAGGGATGGCGCCGCGAAATTTTCGGAACTGACGCGATCGATATGCTTCGCGGAAAAATCGCCCTCAGGTTGGAGGGCGAAAATGTCGTCGCCGAACGCCTCGACTAATCCCTTACCGGCGCTGCCGGAGCGGCGGGAATTTATCTATTCCCCGCCTAGCGCGCCGCTGATTATTTTACATGAGGATGAAGACCTGCTTGTCGTTGATAAACCTGCGGGCTTACTCTCTGTTCCCGGACGCGACCTGCCGGATAGTTTGCAAGGTCGCCTTAAAGAGCTGCACCCAGAAAGCTTACTTGTTCACCGGCTTGATATGGCAACATCTGGCATCATGGTTTTTGCCCGCAATAAAACCGCGCAGCGTCACCTCGGGCTCCAATTCGAGCGCCGCCATACATCTAAGACTTATATTGCCCGTGTTGCAGGAAAGGTTTCCGGAGACAGCGGCCGCATCAACTTACCTCTTATCGCGGATTGGCCAAATCGCCCTCGGCAAATGGTAAGTTTTGATCAGGGTAAACCCAGCCTAACAGATTGGGAGGTCATCAGCCGCAGCGAGAGTTCGACCCGCCTCGCCCTTCATCCTATAACAGGCCGCAGCCATCAACTCCG
>CAZKHC010000103.1:0-4511 GCA_964552135.1 uncultured Algimonas sp.
GACATATTTTTGAATGTATAGGTAGGATTAAAGTGCTAAATCAGTGGAAGTGATTCAATACATCTCGGTTGTATTTTTGATCGTTTTTGGAAACCGCCATATATTCTCCGAGATAAAATCGATATTTTAGGAAATTTTCGCGTTTCTGGAGAGAATGTGAACGTGAAAATGAAGAAATTCCC
Source organism: uncultured Algimonas sp. (assembly GCA_964552135.1). GTDB lineage: Bacteria > Pseudomonadota > Alphaproteobacteria > Caulobacterales > Maricaulaceae > Litorimonas. The sequence goes on from CAZKHC010000103.1 coordinate 183, forward strand.
AACGAATTATAATTAGAGTGGTTTGGAAACATTTAGGAGAACGACATGCGTATTGGTGTTCCGAAGGAAATAAAATCACAAGAATATCGTGTCGGCTTAACGCCAGAATCTGTGTCTGAACTTGTTGCGGATGGTCATGAACTATGGGTGGAAACGCAGGCCGGAGCCGGCATTGGCGCGCTGGATGATGATTACGATCAAGCAGGCGCGCAGATTAAAACAACGGCAAAAGAGATTTTTGCGGCTTGCGAGATGATTGTGAAAGTGAAGGAACCGCAGGCGGTTGAACGCGCATTGCTGCGCCCCGGGCAGATTTTATATACCTACCTCCATCTCGCACCCGATCCAGAGCAAACAAAGGACCTCATAGCGTCAGGGGCGGTTTGTATAGCCTATGAAACAGTTACCGATGATAGTGGTGAACTCCCGCTTCTGAAGCCAATGAGTCAGGTTGCGGGTCGTTTGGCGACTCAAGTTGGCGCGACGGCTTTGCAAAAGCTGGGTGGTGGTCGCGGAACACTCCTTGGCGGTGTGCCGGGTGTGGGGTCAGGCAAAGTCGTCATTATTGGCGGCGGGGACGTGGGATATAATGCCGCCTTAATGGCGATTGGCATGCAGGCGGATGTCACCATCCTGGAACGCTCTAATAAGGTAATGGAAAAACTCTCTTATGAATTTGGAAATCGGGCCCAAGTTCGGCGTTCAACGCCCGATAGTTTGGCCAAACTTTTGACGGAAGCGGATCTTGTCATTGGAGCCGTTCTCATTCCTGGCGCTGCCGCGCCAAAGCTTGTGACCCGCGGCATGCTTTCCTTGATGAAAGAAGGCGCTGTTCTTGTTGATGTTGCAATTGATCAAGGCGGCTGTTTTGAAACGTCGAAGCCGACAACGCATGCGGACCCAACTTATGTTATAGATGGTGTTGTTCACTATTGTGTTGCGAACATGCCGGGAGCAGTTTCGCGGACGTCTACATATGCATTGAATGCGGCGACCTTACATTATGCGAAACGGATCGCGCGTTTGGGATGGAGGGAAGCCATGCGTTTAGATCCGCATTTATTAAACGGTCTGAACGTATGTGAAGGGAAACTGACTTATCAAGCGGTAGCGGAGGCACAAGGCTTAGATTGGGTTGAGCCCGCCTCCGTGCTTTAGCTGAGATCAAATTTATATTCGATCCAATGCTGATAGGTTTGGCCGGGGCGGAGTAAGCTGCGTCGAGCGAGGTTAATGTCATTGGGCCGGAATTGCGGCTCAATGGCGATGCCTGCGCGAGGTTTTGTAAGGTAATCACCTGTGTACACTTGCATATCAGGTAGTGAACTTGTGACCGTGAGTGTTGTTTGATGTTTACGAAGTGTGATGTTTTTCACATTTACATAATTTTCATCGAGCCGAACCGAGCCGAGCGGAAGAGTAGATTGAAAATCAAAACGCGTATTTTTCAATGTAATCGGATTTGCCGCGTTTAACTCTGTTCGCTGGTCTGAATGTATAGTCAATTCATGATCATCAATGCGGTTGCCATATAAGTTCCAATAGGGATGCCAAGTCAAATTAACGGGCGTCGGTTTGGTCGTTGTGGCGCGCATTTCTAAACGCAGGCGGTTTTCCATAAGGGAAATATTCAGAGTTGCATCGACCACGCCGGGGAAGCCATCCTGTCCATCACGTGATCTGTGTTTTAATTCTAAACCTGCGTCCGTGCGGTCAACCGCCCAAAGCTGCGTATTGAACCCATGCTGGCCGCTATGAAGATTATATTCGCCCTCATTTGCGGTCAGGTTTGATGTCTGCCCGTCAATTTGAAATTTAGCTCCTTTAACCCGGTTCGCGTTGGGACCAATTATACACCCGTGATAAAATTCATCCGTTTCGTAGCTTTCACAAGTCTCAAATCCTAATGTCACATTTCGTCCATCCGGCAGGTAAAGCGCTTGGAGGATTGCGCCGTGATTGAGGATTACCGCTTTAAAACCTAATGCAGAGCGTAACTCGTGCGCCGTCACAATTTGCCCATCCTCACGTCTGCCAAACTTTCGATCATGTGCCATGCATTGGCAATAGCTTGCTAATTTCTGGGTGCAAGCTATCAGGGAACAAGGAGTTTCTAAGATGAATGCACAAACAGAAAATACCCAAGCAAGCGCTCTCGATGGCATGGCGGGATTTAACATTCCTGACCCGTCGCAAGTTGACCGTCTTGAAGGCAAAGTATCGGATAAGGAATGGCAAATTCGCAAGAGCCTAGCGGCGACGTATCGCTTGTGCGCGATGCATGGATGGACCGACCTTGTTTTCACTCATATTTCTGCGCGCCTCCCAGATGAAAACGGCGAGCATCGATTCCTGATCAATCCGTACGGGGTTATGTTTGATGAAATGACAGCGTCCGCTTTGGTTAAAATCGATGGTGCGGGTAAAATTTGTCAGGATTCACCTTACTTTATCAATCCTGCGGGGTTCACGATTCACTCAGCTGTGCATATGGCCCGCGCCGATGCAGGATGTGTCATTCATGTTCATACGCCATATGGGATGGCCGTTAGCGCGCAGAAAAAAGGTCTGCGGCGTTACACGCAAATGTCCATGCAAGTTTACAATGATCTGGCCTATCATGATTATGAAGGAATTGCATTGGAATTAGATGAGCGCGAAAGAATTGTCGCAAATCTAGGAACGAAGTCACTCCTTATGCTGCGTAATCACGGCACTTTAACATTGGGACCAAGTTGCGGAACCGCGTTCCTGCGCATGTATTTCCTTGAAAATGCCTGTAAGGCTCAGATTTTTGCGCAAAGCGTTGGTCATGAAGATTTGCTGATAGAAGAACCTCAAGAGATGGCCGACCGTGTTGACCAACAAGGGGCTGCGGCCTTTATCCCGGGTATGGGCGATAATTTGATATGGCCCGGTCTCTTAAGGAAATTGGCGAGAACTAACCCGGGTCATGAGCATTAGATGATTTTTAGACTAACTTGGTCAGACGGTTTCTGCAAAGTTTAAGTCTTATTATTCATAACTAAAAATGTGGAGTTGACAGACTCAGATCCCTGCCTACTATGCCTTTAATAGTCGGGCGCAATCCAACTAATATTATATATCGTTCTTCCATGACGTAACGCTGCGATTGCAGTCTTGCGGAAATGGGAAAACTGCATGTGATTTTCGAATATGCGCCGGGTGAACCGCGCATTGTTGAAGGGAAATTACATGAAAACCTTGCAGAAAGGGCTCTTATTGAGTTCTATAAGTTTAACTGTTGCAGTGCCGTCCGCTGGGCTTGCTCAGTCTACGCTAGATGTTGTTGATAGTTTTCCAAAACATGTTTTAGAAGCCCGCGCGGAACGAAGAAAAGCCGCGATTGCGATTAAAACCCCTTCAATTTCTGATGAGGTTCAGCCCGCTGAAGATATTGCCAGAGGGACATCGCCAATGGGAATTGATATGGTGCTCATCAATCCCGGAGTCGGAATACTTGGTTCATCGGTAGATGAAGAAAAGCGTCAGCGTTTCGAGAACCCGCGGCGAGATACGAAAATCGATTATCCCTTTGAAGTCAGCAAATATGAAATCACATTTGATGATTGGGAGAAGTGCCTCAATGATGGGGGATGCGCGGGTCATAAACCGGATGATAAAGGTTGGGGCCGCGGGAAACGTCCGGTTATAAATATTAGCTATGATGATGCGAAGAATTTCATTTCTTGGCTTAATGGGAAAACCGGAAAATCTTACCGCCTCTTGTCTGAAGCCGAATGGGAATATGTCGCCCGAGCTGGACAAGACGCACCGTTTGGGAATGGTTTCGATATAAGCGCTAAGCAGGCAAATTTTGACGGAAAGGCCCCCTATGGCGGAGCCGAAACAGGGCCATATTTGCGAAAAACTGAAATCGTTGGAAAATATGAACCCAATGCTTTTGGAGTCTATGACATGCACGGCAATGTTTATGAATGGGTTGAAGATTGCTGGAATGAAAATCACGACGGCGCCGTAGGCGATGGCTCCGCCAGAAAAGATGGCGATTGTAAATTTCGCATCATGAAAGGCGGATCTTGGGTGACACATGGGTACCAAATGCGGGCCGCCGCGCGAGTACGTTATGTCACTGATTATCGCTACGATGATTATGGTATGCGTTTAGCAAGGACACTCAATTAACGCCCGACATTCCGAAAATTTCAATGAAAGACGGGCGACGCCAGTCGATAGCCGTGTTACTTGTGTCACTATGACAACACAGATTGAAACAGATTATCTCGTCATTGGCAGCGGCGCGATGGGAATGGCCTTTGTCGATACATTGCTGGATGAAATGCCGAC
>CAZKHC010000103.1:4611-7348 GCA_964552135.1 uncultured Algimonas sp.
AATATGTTTGAAGCGATTGCGGCAGCGACCTCAAAATCTGACATGTTTGATCGTCTCGAGAGCTGCGGATATTTTCTGCGTCTCGACCCGACCGTGCGTCCAACCATGTTCCACGGCGCAACAGTGAGTCAGGCGGAGCTCGCTGAATTAAGGCGCGTCAAAGATGTCGTTCGAAAGGGACGCGTTGCCTCAATTACGGCGCAAAATATAACTTTCGTCAATGGCCGCACAGAGTCGAGCTTGGGACATATCATGGTTGATTGTTCAGCCAGCGCCATCAAAGATAATGTCATCAAACCTGTGTTCAAAGACGATGTCATCACTCCGCAAACAACCCGCGCCTATCAGCCTGTTTTTTCGGCTGCTATGATTGCTTGGGTCGAAGCCAATATTGACGGCGAGGCTGCGAAGAATAGCCTGACGGGCGTGGTGCCTTTGCCAGATAATTTGGATGACTTTGTACGCATGACGGCAGCCAATATGATGAACCAAGCGCTTTGGGGTCAGAATAAGCCGCTAAGACAGTGGATGCGCGCCTCCCGCCTAGACGGGTTTTCCAAACTCGTTAGCGGTGTCGGCCCGGAAGAAACGGCGAAGATTGAAATTCTAACGCGACTGCGAAATGCGGCCATGCCCGCCATGGCAAAGCTGCAAAGCTTTTTAGCTTAGAATCCTTGCGTAAGCCAAAGCCGGAGTTCGGTATCTGGCGCCGCGTCAGTGACGCCAAATTGTACCCCTGTGTATAGGCTCGTTTTTCCAACCAGTTTTGTTGAAAGAAATGGTCCAATGGTTTGTCCCGTGTTTCCAATGGACAGATTTTCTGTTGTTCCAAAACTTCCGAAATATTGAAGTCCCACTGCCGGACCGTTTCTGAGTTTCTTGCCAATTTGTGCGCGCGGCGATATTGCGATTCCGTCGCGGCGATTATTTCCAATTTGGATGTTTGTGAGCCCCAAGAGGCGGGCCGACCATCCATCATCAAATGTCCATTGATTGTTAAAATTCACACCGAATTGTGCAGCTCGGCTATCATCGCGGTAGCGGGCATCAAAGCGAAGGCCTTTTCGCCATTTTGATTTTATGTCTCCGAACTCCCAAAATAATTCGGCTTGAACAAAGTCGAAATCAAAGTCGGATTCATTGGTTTCTCGCGTTTGAACGAGAACCCTCCAAAGGCGGTTTGAATCGATAGATTTTTGGTAGTGCAGGCGGTTTGCAAATCTGTCCGTTTCGGTGTTGATCGCGAATCGATATTGTACTGACTCATGATTATCGCCAAAGCCTGGCGGGAAAACGCCACCTGTATTTTGCGCGAAAGCGGCTGGCGACAGGCCGATGCAGACAAGTGTAATGAAGGTAAAGAGAATGGCAGTAAGAGTATGTTTCATATTTCCAATACGGCTGTGGGTCCGGCTTGGTTTGGTGGATAGGAAATTAGCCCAAATTTACGGCCGTGCCCGCGCTCTTGCCAGGGTTGCCGCGTCGACATTGGCTTCCAAACGCTCCCGCAGTTTTCGGCGGTCTGCATCATACTCATCCACGCCAGATTTTTCGGATTTGAGCACCCAATAATAGGCGCCCTCAAAATCTTGCGCCACGCCTTCGCCTTTTGCGAGGGTGAAAGCATAGAGAAACTGACCCTCCGAATCCCCGGCTTCGGCAGATTTCCGAAACCAATTGGCGGCCTCTTCTTCTGACTTTGAGGCCGAATAGCCTTGATAAACGAGCAGGCCATAATCAGCCATCGCCGCAGGATGCCCGCCATGCGCGGCTTGTTTTAAGAGCGCCGCAGAGCGCGCGCTGTTCGGACGAATTTCGAAATTCTCAGCATACATGACGCCCGCGATATAGGCGGCCTCAATATGGCCCGCCTCTGCCGCCGTTTCGTAATGTTTGAGCGCTGTTTTCGGATCCCGCTCAAATAGGCTATCGCCCAATCGTTTTGTGGCTTCCGAGTCAAAGCTCTGAGAGGCTTGCGCGAGAAGACGTTCGGATTCCTTTGTGCTGGTCCCGACCCCTTGGCCTGTGCGGTAAAGATCCGATAAAGCCCGCATGGCATCTGTCCGCCCCGCATCAGAGGCGCGCGTTAGCCATGACACGGCGTCGGTTTTCGTCAGGCCCGCTTGGCCGCGAATGCCCATTTCGCCGAGCGCGACGAAAGCATCAGGATGGCCTTTGGCAGCGGCATTTTCATACCATCTGCGCGCGGCGGCCATATCCGTTTTGCCGGCCTTGCCATAGCGAAGAATATATCCCGCCATGACGGCAGCATCGGTGCTGCCAAGATTGGCGGCGGTTTCAGACAGGCGCAAAGCTTCAGAGTATTTTCCGGCATTAAACGCATCGAGCGCGATTTCGAAATTTGCGACGGTTTCAGTCGGGTTGGTCAGCGTCGGCGCATTTGCAAATGCACTCACGGGCGCGCCTAATGAGGTGAATGCGCCGAGCAAAGCTGCGAGAATTGCGACACGGCCGCCGCGGGCCCATCTGGATGATCCCACACGCCCGATGAGACGGCGATGAAATCCGCCCCCGCTGCTATGACGGCTTTGGCATTGTCCACGGTTATCCCGCCAATCGCGACGCTCGGTATTTCTACGGCTTCGTGCCACCATGTTAAAATCTCCAGTTCTGCGCGGGTTTTGGGATCCTTGGTTTGCGTCTCAAAAAACGCGCCAAAGGCCACATAATCCGCACCAGCCTTTGCCGCAGCAAAGGCCAATTCCTTCGAATTATG
>CAZKHC010000104.1:0-7279 GCA_964552135.1 uncultured Algimonas sp.
TGAGAGCTTGTTCTTCGATATGAGCGAATAGGAGCCCTTCCAAATCCGCTTCGCTAGGCTGGCGGCGATTTTCAGTAGTAAAAATTTGGGCTTGCCGTTCGATTTCTGCTGGGCTGACATGTATCGTTCGGTCGGCTTTCACGACATGTTTTTGCCACAAGGAATGTCCTGTAAATAATAGTCCGCCGAGTAAGACGAAATGAACGAAGGGCTCTTTTAGAAATTTAGGCATGTATTGGGTAGCTCCCTCACCGAAACCGCTTAGTGCTTTCGGTCCCTTGCAACTTAATCTATTAGATTAATTCGACTGCGTCGTCCAAATTGGCGAGGACCAAGCTCGCTCCTTGATAGTAGCGGGAAGATCTGGATGGGGCGGCGTGCCGGCTCTTAGCGCGTCCCATGTTGACCAGCGGCATGTGGGATTTTCAAGCACGCGAACGTAATAAGCCGCGCTCTGACCCGCGATGAAATCCGGGTCAGTCCATATGGCTTTCAGCTCCGGATCGCCTTGCTCCGTCGACGGGGTGCAGCTTGATAAATCAACACTGGCACCATTGTCAGGGCAGCGATGCGTGGCTAGGTTCGGCGCGGCGCCGTCCGAGCACGCCATATCATAAATTGCCTCTTGAGGTCCGTCTGCCGTGTGCCACGCTTTGATGATTTGCACCCTATCAAGCGGTGCTCCCCGCGGGTCCCTTGCGGCCCAAGCCATGAAGCTCGGCGCAGTGTCTGTGGTCAATTTTCCGCCCATGGGCACGCCCGCACTATAGGCTTGTTCCACGATATTCGCGGCGTCTAGCATTTCCGTCGTCATATCTCCCCCAAAAAAGCGCAGGCGAATGCGCGGACCAGAGGTCGCATAGGTTTCCTTTTGGCGCATTCCATTAAAGATGGACTCACGCGTATTCTCTTCCGCCCAAACGGCGGCATATCCTGAGGCGCTCCATTTGGAGAACCAGTTTTCTGCATTTGTGTCGCGCGCCGCGCCTTCCCATGTTTTCGCGCCGCCAGGCGGGACAGATCCCCGGCTAACCGCTGTGCCGTCGACAACACCGACTTTTGACCAATAGTCTTTTTCGTCGAAAGCGCCGCCCGCGACATGAGAATCAGAACTGCCGATAAGGCCAAAAGCATAAGGGTTGGTCCCTGTGGCCTCCTCTAAGGCGAGGCCTCGCGCTAAGGCTTCCCTGATGAAGCCGCCGCTAATTTTACTTCTAATCGGGGACCCCAGTAAAAGTTCGTAGATTTCAAAATTTGCAAATTCATCGTTGGGAGAGAGCGCAGGATGTGTTTCTGATGTGCCTTTGACCTGTGTTATCTCAACGATGGGTTCATTTCGCAAACGTTGCTGCGTATAGTCTGCATCCATGACGCCTCCGTCATATTGAACCATATCAAACATCAATCCGTCGGAGACATTTGAGTTATGCGGAATGGACAGCACGTCTCGTCCTTGCGTCCGTTCACTATCCATCCAGTCCCACAGATCTTCGGGGTTTTTGGATTCCAACACGCTAAAGAGGCGGTCGGGAGCTCCATCTTCAAAGACAACATTTCGGTGCAGATTGCCGCCAGCGAATGTACCTGCGCTGCCGTCTCGCGTTGTCACGGCCGTAAATTCATAAGCTGCAAATGTCGTCAGCTCCCCCGGCTTATAATATTCATTCGCCGCATCTACTGCGCCTTGCCATGTCCGGTCGACAAGGTCTCGGTCATATAGACCTTCAATCGGAACACCCTTACGGACCGAACTTCCTATCGTTTGAAAATTGAACAAGATGTCCGCAACATTATTTGATTCAAACATTTTTTTGGAGAGCTCGAGGTCAGATAACGGGCTATCTGGGTTATCCATGGCTTGCAATATGCCCATATAGGCACCGTGATCTGTCGCCGCGACGAAATCCAATGGGGGTCCCGCAAGGGTTATATCAAAGCCTGAAGGGTGCCGCAGCGTTTTTCCTGATGCAAAGCGGTACACATCTTCGGGCGTTGTCCGAACATTAAAAATATAGGCGTCAAAGCTATTTTTTGTATGGATATGTAAATCACCAAAATAGACATTTTTTGTTGCGCTATAGCCGGCTGTTCTCTGGGACGTTTCGGCGGCGGTGGATTGTTTAGCTGTCCCGTCCTCCCTATCGGTCTTTGTATCGCTACAGGCGGCGAGCATAATAAGCACCGCAGGTCCGACTATCCACTTGATTGTCATCTGACTTCCCCAGTTTTTATTTTGTTTTGGAGGATGGTTGCAGCGCTGTCAAAATCCTTTCTTGCAGGTACTGCGTACAAAAATAGAGACAAATTTTTTACTGATTCCTTGGGGATTTGGCTGATGGCCTTGCAAGAGTTGATTTATACGAGTGTGTCATCTGCTGAGGATGACTCAGATGGGGTAAAAAATATCCTGGATGCATCCGAGCGCAATAATGTCACGACCAGTATCACAGGGTTACTTATGTTTGATGGCCAGCGATATATTCAAGTTTTAGAGGGCGAAACGCAGGATGTTGACACGCTTTATGAGGTGATCGCTCAAGACCCTCGTCACGCGCAGTTAGAGCTTTTGCATAAAGGCGGCATGAGCCGCCGATCTTTTCGGAATTGGCGTATGGCCTATGAAGCCCTTCCTCCGGGATTATTGGGCGAACTTGCAGAGAATATGGCGGTTTACTCAATGGAGCTAAATGGCAGAGAATTAGAGGCAGGTGAGAGCTTTGGGGCAAAGCTCAATGCGATGTTTTTGGAGGCAATGGCCGCAGAATGAAGCGCCGTCCTTATGTGGGGTAAAGACGGCGCTATTTATGGCCGGGGCACATAAATTTCTATGATATTTTAAGGGTTGCGTTTAGCGCGGCGCGCGTTTCGCCAAAATACGTTGCAATGTCCGTCGGTGCATATTCAGGCGGCGAGCCGTTTCTGAGACATTTTTTCCGCAGAGTTCATAAACGCGCTGGATATGTTCCCAGCGGACTCGGTCTGCGCTCATGGGATTTTCGGGAGGCGCCGGCGCTTCATCAGGTTTTGCGAGTAAAGCCTTGGTGACATCATCTGCATCGGCGGGTTTGGCGAGATAATCGACGGCCCCGCGTTTTACGGCCGATACAGCGGTCGCGAGATTTCCATATCCCGTCAACATAACCATTTTTGAATCGGGACGGCGCTCATGCAAAAGATCAATGACATCCATTCCATTTCCGTCCTCCAGGCGCATATCCAATACCGCGAAAGCAGGTGGGGCGACGTGAATTTTTGACCGGGCTTCCGCAACTGTTTCAACGGCATCGACCTTAAATCCTCGCTGTTCCAGCGCTCGGCCTAACCGCGTTCGAAAAGGTCCGTCATCATCTAAAATCATCAATGAAGCGTCATTAGGTAAGGCGTAATCAATCATGTTTCACTCCTGACATGTCCTATATACGGGCCAGAGAAGGTTTAGGACTGAAAATTATTCGGAGGACTTAACAGATAATTTTCCGCGCGGCCATTGTGTCTCGATACGCGCCCCGCCCAAGGGCGATTTTCGATAGCGGACGATGCCTCCGGTTCGCTCTATTAAGCGCCCAGAGATAAATAACCCCAGTCCCAATCCAGCGGCGGTTTGAGAGCGGTTTCGCGCACTCGCATAAGGTTGCCCGAGGTGCCCCTTCAGAGACGGATTAAAACCTTCGCCATCATCATCCACATATATTGTGAAGTTCTCCACGTCCCAATGCGCGGAAAGTTCGACGCGAGATTTGGCAAAATCTACAGCATTATCAATATAGTTTTTAAATGCATAAAGTAGCTCGGCTTGTCGCTTTAAAATGGGATCAATGCCTCGGCCTTCGCAGGTAATAATTATGTCCTTTTCGAGCCCGATATAGGGCTCTGCCGCTTCCTCTAATAAGCCTTCTGGGGAGAGCACATCGTGATACATATCGCCCTGATCGCCGCGCCGGGATAATTGCTCCAGAATATCGCGGCATCGTTGAGATTGCGATAAGATTAAAGCTGCGTCTTGCCCCAAAGGCGAATCCGGATCCATTTCGAGGCTCATTTCTTTGGCAACAACTTGAATTGTGGAAAGCGGTGTCCCCAATTCATGGGCTGCGGCGGCTGCTAATCCGCCAAGTGCGCTAAGTTTTTGCTCATGCGCGAGCATGGACTCCGTCGCCGCAAGCGCGAAAGCCATCCGCCGACTCTCTCGCGTTGTTCGCCATGCGTAAAGTGAGGTGAAGACGGAGCCAACAAAAATAGCAATCCATATGCCTATTTTGAAAGTCGGGTGTAGGTCAAAACTCCCTGTTGGCGACCACGGGAGAGGAAGGTGAAAAAAAACCAGACCGAAAGACAACGCCAGCGCCATCGTGCCCAGCGCAAGCACGACCCAACGCGATAAAGTTGTCGCGGCCGTCACGACCGGCGCTAGAAAGAGAATGGAAAAAGGATTGGTGATTCCACCGGTTAACCAGAGCAGGCCTGACAATTGCCATAAATCAAAGCCGAGCTGCATATAGGCTTCAAAATCGGACACGCGCCTATCAAGGGGCATGCGGGCTGTCACGACCAAATTGACAATGATGGAGGCCAGGATTGCCAGTCCGCATGCAATGATCGGGTAGTCAAACCCCAAGACGAAATTTACAATTAGGAGCGCTAAGCTCTGCCCGATAACCGCCGCCCAGCGCAAAGCGACTAATGTTTGTCGTCGCAGCGACCCGAGACTATCCACAGGCGCTAGGCCTGACGCCGCCGCATAGCCGCCAAAACCTTGCAAAGTGTTTGCAATCTTGGTCGATGTATCTGGAACGTCGGCGATAAGCGCTTTCACATTTGGCCCTTTCAATTATAGGAGCAGCTGTCCTTACTACGTTTCAGTGGAGCTTTGCAGCATGAGACTTGCAAAAAATTTGGCAAAAAATTTGGCAAAAAAATATTTTATTGCTTGTTTAGGGGCTTTGGCCTTGGTCGCTTGTCAGGCTGAAGATGCAAATGTTGCAGGCGTATCGGGGAAAGTCACGCGGGTTGGAACGGCGGAGATTGGCGGCCCGTTTACGATGATAGACGAAACCGGCGCGTCCGTGAGCGAGGCGGATTTACTCGGCAAGCCACATTTGATTTATTTTGGTTTTGCTTTTTGCCCCGATATATGCCCGACGTCTTTGCAAAAACTTGGGGCAGCGCAACAGCTCATGGGTAAAGCTGGGGATGATATTGGCTATATCCTCATTACGGTGGATCCTGAGCGTGATACGCCGGAAAAACTGGCGCAATATGTCGCCTTCGAGGCTTTTCCGAGAGGCCTTCGGGGTTTCACCGGGACTCTGGAGCAGGTCGACGACGCGAAGACCGCCTATAAGGTAGCCGCGAATAAAAGTACTCCCGAGGGCGGTGCTGTAGAGGAGGGCGCAACCGATTACACGGTTGATCATTCGGATATTATTTATTTCATGGGCGCAGATGGGACATTTGCAGATTTCTTCTCATCGCGGTCTACCCCGCAAGATATTGCCGTACGAGTCCGCCAAGAATTGATGGCATTAGAAAAGAAGAAAAAATAAACGCGGGTTTTGCCCGTTTTGCCTTACCTAGTTTTGTCTTATCTATTTTGTCCGGGTACCCATTTCACATCTGCGGCGCCTTGATCATTGCTCCAACGGGCGGCGACAAAGAGAAAATCGGACAGCCGGTTTAAATAGCTAAGCGCATGAGAATTCACATCCTCTTCAGCCGCCAAGGCAACGCAGACCCGCTCAGCGCGGCGGCAGACAGTTCTAGCTTGATGGAGATAGGCTGCTGGCGGATGCCCGCCCGGTAATACGAATGAGTTTAGCGGCGCAAGATCTGCGTTTAAATCGTCCAGCTCCGATTCTAGGCGGGTCGTTTGTTCTGCTACTATACGCAAGGTAAATTCGCTATCGGCTTCGCCTTTTTTAGGAAGAGGGGTGGCAAGGTCTGCGCCTAGATCAAATAAATCATTTTGTATTCGAGACAGCATATCATCTAATCGGCGGTTTTCGAGGTGCAGGCGTACAAGACCAATCACACTATTGGTTTCGTCGACATCCCCATATGCGCGAACGCGCAGCGCATCTTTGCCCAGTCTTGAGCCATCTACCAAGCCGGTTGAGCCGTCATCGCCTGTCCGCGTGTATATTTTGTTCAGTTTGACCAAAGCCCGACGTCCCTATCTTAAGTCCTTAAGCGCCTTTTGACCGCATATAGACGGTAAGGGCGAGTAGCCCGATCGCGGCGACTTGCGCGTAAATGCGGCGCCACATCCATGTATTAGATTTTTTGCGGTTTTCCTCACTTTTCTTACTCATCGCGACGGTTCCCATCACGAGTGTCAGGACAACGCAGGCGAAGGCCAGTCCAGTCAGGATGTAAAGAATTGTAATCATGAGGATGTCCAAGGTTAAAACGCTATCCGTCTTATATACGCAGCACGCCACGGCGCTAGAGCGGATTTGGGAGCAATGTAGTGAAATTTGTGATTCAAGCACCCATCCACAATTTTCCGCATGTCATCCCCTGTTGGAGTCGGGCACGCAGGTCTAGGGATTAGCTCCAATCGCCCTTAACCGAGAGCTTTCAACCATGATGAGTGATTCAGACCGCGCCGATAAAATGGGCCAAGCCACACGCGAAAAACTACGCCAATTCATCGCGCGTATCGAACGGCTAGAGGCTGAAAAGGCTGAACTCGCATCCGACATCCGAGATGTCTACGGCGAAATGAAGACTTTTGGTCTGGATACGAAAGTGATGCGCAAGGTTATCGCGCTGCGTAAGCAAGACGCGGCAGAGCGCGCAGAGCAAGAGGCTTTGTTGGAGCTATATCTCGAGGCGTCTGACGGCGTTTAGACCCATTGACTTTAAGCGTATGAGAGATATTTTTGTTCTCTTTTCGTTCTTAATGTGATATGTAGCCTGCATGTCCGAATATGGCGCAGAATATGACAAGCAAACTTGGCAAGCCGAACAGGCCGCACGCGATGAGGCTCAAACGGCTCATCGCGATAAAATGGTCAAGGCGAGGGCGCGCTCAGCGGCGAATGCAAAGCGCAATATTGCCCGTCTTCATGCCAAGCTAAAAGAGCTCGGACATATCTCGGATTTTGAAGATGAATTCGGCGAAAGCGTATTGGAGCGCCTAGATAAATATGGCTCCGCCTTTCGTGACCGCGAAAAAGGTCGAGCGGGGGATGCGTTATCGATAGCGCAGAAGCAAGTCGTCGCGCGCATGAAGAAAAAGGTGAAAGATTTAAAGGCGAAGCAGAAAATGGGAGAGGCA
>CAZKHC010000105.1:0-7099 GCA_964552135.1 uncultured Algimonas sp.
TCATGTTCAAATTGCGCCGTGGGCGTATTGCTTTCGATATAAGGCACCGTATGCGCGCCGCATAAATCGCCTATCAATAGACTATCGCATTGCGTAAAATTCCGCGCGCCTGTCGCTTTTTTATGCGCGCTGACGAGACCTCGATAAGTCGAGTTAGATTTCCCTGCGCTGATGCCTTTTGAGATGACGCGCGACTTGGTATTCTTGCCCAAATGTATCATCTTGGTGCCTGTGTCGGCTTGTTGGTGGCCATTCGTAATGGCGATGGAATAGAACTCGCCTTGGCTATTATCGCCGCGCAAGATGCAAGACGGGTATTTCCATGTGACCGCACTACCCGTTTCAACTTGGGTCCAGCTCACTTTAGAATTTGCACCGCGGCAATCCGCGCGTTTCGTGACGAAATTATAGACGCCGCCATTGCCGTCTTTATCGCCCGGCCACCAATTTTGAACCGTCGAATATTTTACTTCGGCGTCTTCATGGACGATGATTTCAACGATCGCCGCATGGAGTTGGTTCTCATCGCGCATCGGCGCGGTACAGCCCTCGAGGTAAGAGACGTAAGAGCCTTTATCCGCAATGATGAGCGTGCGTTCAAATTGGCCTGTGCCCTGCGCGTTCATGCGGAAATAGGTCGAGAGTTCCATCGGGCAGCGAACGCCCGGCGGGATGTAAACAAATGACCCGTCAGAGAAGACGGCGTTATTCAATGTCGCGTAATAATTATCCGTCACGGGCACGACAGAACCCATATATTTTTTCACGAGTTCAGGATGGTCTTTCACGGCCTCCGAGAAGCTACAGAAAATCACGCCATGCTTCGCGAGTTCGGCTTTGAATGTCGTGACAACAGACACAGAGTCGAACACCGCATCTACGGCGACTTTTGGCGCGCCTTTAACGCCCGCCAAAACCTCTTGTTCTTTCAGCGAAATGCCAAGCTTATTATAGACTTCGAGAATTTCAGGGTCGACTTCATCGAGGGAGTCGAGTTCCTTCTTTTTCACCGGCGAAGCGTAATAATACATGTCTTGAAAATCGATTTTTGGATAATCGACCATGGCCCATTCAGGCTCTTCGAGGGTGAGCCAGCGGCGATAGGCTTCCAAGCGCCAATCCAGCAGCCATTGCGGCTCGTCTTTTTTCTCGCTGATGAAACGGACGATATCCTCATTCAGGCCCTTAGGCGCGAATTCCTGTTCGATATCAGAATCAAACCCATATTTATATTTATCCGCCTCAAGCGAACGCACGCCTTCGACGGTTTCCTCGTCTATGGAGTCTTTTGCAATTTTGATGTCTTCGCTCATTCTTCCCAGACCAATTCATCTTTCGCGTACTTCGCAATTACTTCGATTTGACCAACGATAGCATCGTTGAAGGCCGCAAGCTCTTCGGCTGGTACCCATATTTCTTCATGCATTTTCGCGCCTACAACTTCGGGCGAGTATTTATCGGCGACTGATTTTGTGACCGTAAAACGTGTTACGAAACCCAGCTTGTCATCGTTCAAACGAGAGTTCCAATCTTTAGCGATTTGACGCGCATACTCTTCGTTTAACACAGGATAGAATATGGGTTGATCAGGCAGCCTTGGAGGGTAAGCTTTGAATCCACTTTCCTCAATTAGAACCAATTCACTTTTCCCAACGGGGCGATACATCGTTACAGTTTCTGTCATGCTACGGCCTCCCTCGGCTCAATAAGGCGGATTTTTGTCCAAGCTTGGATAAAGCTTTCGACATCCGCAGTCGTTGAATCTTTCCCAAAACTCACGCGGATAGCGCCCTTGGGGGCCTCATCTGTGCGTCCCATTGCGACAATGGCGCGGCTCTCGCCGACCTTGCCGGACGAACAGGCGGTGCCCGTTGACACAGAGACCCCCGCAAGGTCCAATCCCATCATCAGTGTCATGGATGATGCGTCGGGGACCGCGAAAAATGATGTGTTGGGCAGGCGCTTTGCACCCTCCCCAAAAAAGGAAATTTTAGGCTCTAAGGTTTTGAGCTGCATTTCAAAATTATCTCGCAGCTCAGCGATGTTATCTAACGACCTAATCTCGCCGCAAGCCGCGCCAAATCCCGCAATCCCAGACACATTATGGGTGCCAGACCGGCGACGGCGTTCTTGCCCGCCGCCCGCAAGCAATGAGGTAAAGGGCGCATTGGGCGCAACATACAGCGCGCCAACCCCTCGCGGTGCGCCGATTTTATGTGCGGATACCGCCAGGTAATCTGGCGTGGAGGGCATTGTGATTTTTCCGAGCACTTGTGTTGCGTCAATCAGAATAAGGCCACCTGCCTGGGCGACGAGGTCAACAGCCGTATCGACATCTTGAATAACGCCTGTTTCGCTATTGGCGGCAACCATTGAAATAAACGGACGGCCATTGCCTTCGTTCCAATTCGCAAGGCGCGTTTTTAGCCACGCTATATCCGTGCGGCCCTGATTATCTGCCGGGATAAGCTCAAATGACGCGCCAAAGTTCTCTGCGGCGTTTATGGTCGCGGGGTGGTCCATGCTAGAAATTAGCAAATGTTTGCAACCCGATTGCATAGCGGACCAAATCGCCGTGTTGCAGCCTTCTGTGCCGCCGCTATTGAAAATAACGTCTTGCGCGCAAACACCCATGGCCAGGCCGACGGCCTCGCGCGCCTTAGCAATTATCGCATTCGCCGCGCGACCATCCGAATGTTGCGCCGTCGGATTCCCCGTCACAGCCAAAGCCGCCGTCATGGCTTCGACGACTGCTTTGGGCGCAGGCGTGGTGGCATTATGGTCGAGATAGGTACGGGTCATTCCGCCGCCTCCAACTTACCTGAAACACCCTGCGCCATTGGCAAGCGCCCATCGACAACGTCCTGCACGGTCACGCTCGCGAGGAAGCTCTCAATATGATTTTCGAGTGCACCCCAGAGATTGTGGGTTAGGCATTTATCGGTTTTGCCTGTGCAGGCGATTTTGGCTTCTGGCGTGCAGCCATGTGCTTTTGGCGATGCATCTACGGCGTGGATGATACTATCGAGAGACATCACCGCAGCATCTTGGGTCAAGCGATAGCCGCCATGCGCCCCGCGAACAGATTCAACCAGCCCTGCGCGCCGTAATTTCGCAAAAAGCTGCTCTAGGAATGTCACCGAAATACCCTGCCGCGTGCCAATCGCTGTGAGAGACTCGCAGGCATCCGGACCTTTGCCGTGACTCTGGGCGGCCAAATCGGCCACGGCCATCACGGCATATCGTCCTTTCGCGGTCAGTTTCACGGTGTCAAATCACTCCAAAGCGCATGTTTTTGTTGGCATTTTGCATCCGCCCTTGATAGAGGCCCGCACGCAATCAAAATCATCAGGCGGGACCTATGTATTCCGACTGATTTAGTCAAGATTGAATGTGGCCTAAAAACTGCATCAAATTGACGCCAATAACTCAGAGGTGAATTTATGCCTGAAGTCATTTTTAACGGTCCTGAAGGCCGCCTAGAAGGCCGCTATCATCCGTCAGATGACCCGCAAGCGCCCTGCGCGCTTATCCTGCCACCGCATCCGAAAGCGGGCGGGCATATGGACCACCGCATCCCTGTGGCGATGTATGAGCAATATAAGCGCCGGGGGTTCTCTGTTTTGCGTTTTAATTTTCGCGGTGTCGGGCGCTCAGTTGGTGTTTATGACAATGGCGCAGGCGAGCTGCAGGATGCGGCCTATGCGCTGGATTACATGCAAAGCTTTAACCAGAATGCGCCATTTAGCTGGGTCTCTGGCTATAGTTTCGGCTCTTGGATTGGCATGCAGCTCTTGATGCGCCGTCCAGAGATTGCCGGCTTTATCTCTATGAGCTTGCCGACAAACACATATGATTTTGCATTTCTTGCGCCCTGTCCCGCGTCAGGCTTGGTGACCTACGGATCAGAAGACCCAATCGTGCCCTGCGATGATGTGGACCGCGTTGTGTCAAAAATCCGCGTCCAAAAGGGCCATGAAATCGAGACGTTCCGGATTGAAGGCGCTGATCATTTCTATACGAACCACCTTGAACAAGCGATGGACGTTATTGAGGATTACCTCGATGATACGTTAGATCCGCGTTATTCGCCGCCGCGTGAGCCTAAGCTTCTTGAAGGGTAAGCGATTTTACCTCCTGTCATCGGGTGCGGCGCGCCCGTTGTTGAAGGAAAACTAATCGGAAGTCCTTTTCGAGTTCTGACCGCAAGATAGGCGAAGGCTTGTGCCTCCAACATATCTCCGTCCCAGCCAACGGTCTCAGCTGACAAAATATCCGCTTCGCAATGCATGTCCAACATCGTCATAATCGTCGGGTTTTTACGGCCGCCGCCGCAAACGATTATTTTATCAGGTGCAAAATCTTTAACATCTCTCGAAATAGACTGAGCTGTAAAACTCGCTAACGTAGCCGCACCGTTTTGCAATGAAACATGAGATAAATGGTTTAACACATTGAAATCATGTCGATCTGCGGAGCGCGGCATGGGGCGGTTGAAGAAGTCCCGCTCAAACCATTTCTTAATACGGGCGTGATCTACTTCACCTGTCTTTGATGTCGCTCCATCTTTATCAAAATCGCCCGCTCCGTTTTTAGAAATCCAGCTATCTAAAGGTCCATTACCAGGCCCGCAATCCGTCGCGCCCTGCAGTTTGCCATCGTCAATCAATGACACATTTGATACGCCGCCAATGTTCAGAACCGCGATACGGCCCTTTAGTTTAGAATATCGGATCAAGGCTTCATGATAAATTGGCGCAAGCGGCGCGCCTTGCCCACCCGCAGAAACATCGGCTGTTCGGAAGTCATAAGCTATTGGCGTATTTAACGCAGCAGCGAGAACCCCGCCTCGTCCTAACTGCAATGTTTGGCCGCGTTGCATACCTGTTGGTGGATGATGCAAGATAGTTTGTCCGTGAAATCCGATGTAATCCGCTTTCAACTCTCCAATCGCTTCAATATGCATCGCGTCTATGAGCGCCTCGGCTACAGCAAAGCTTTTAGGCTGAGGTCCTCTAAATCGCCATTTCAAGGCCTTTCGCGTTGCTGTCGTTAAAACCGCCTTTTCTTTTTCGGTAAAGTTATGTTCGGCCGTGGCGCCAAATCCAAATATGTCGACGCCATTTGTCCTAATAACAGCCACATCTATACCGTCGAGCGATGTTCCGCTCATCAGGCCAAGGGCTGTATAAATCTTATCATCCATAGCAAAGCCTTTGACACGACTCCCCTGCTCGTTAGAAGCGCCAAATTATGACGACTTACACTTCCAAATTCATGCAAACCCTCGTCGGTCGCGGATTTCTCTATCAATGCACCGATGAAGCGGGCCTTGATAAGCTCGCGCAAACGGACGGTTTAGTGGGATATATCGGTTTTGATTGCACCGCGCCAAGCCTACATGTGGGATCGCTCGTGCAGATTATGATGTTGCGCCACCTTCAGCAATGCGGCGGGACGCCAATTGTGCTTCTCGGCGGCGGCACCACGAAGATTGGCGACCCGTCCGATAAGGATAAGTCGCGCCCGATTCTTACGCCCGAGAAAATCCAAGAGAATAAAGACGGCATTCAGCGCGTTTTCGCTCGGTTCTTAGATTTCGATGGGCCGAACTCTGCGATCATGGTCGATAATGATGATTGGCTTGGAAACCTTGGCTATCTAGATTTTCTGCGCGTCGTCGGAAAAGAATTTACAATTAACCGCATGGTGACAATGGATACAGTCAAACGCCGCCTCGAAAATGAGCAGCCGATGACTTTCCTCGAATTCAACTACCCGCTCCTCCAGAGCTATGATTTTGTCGAACTATACAACCGACATGGCTGCCGCCTGCAACTCGGCGGCTCTGACCAATGGGGCAATATCACAACAGGCGTCGACCTTACTCGCCGTATGGAAGGCGGCGAGTGTTACGGCTTTACGACCCCGCTCATCACAACAGCCTCCGGCGGAAAAATGGGCAAAACTGCGGACGGCGCGGTTTGGCTAAACGGTGACCCGTCATTAGGTAAAGACTTTACACGAAGTCCTTATGAATATTGGCAATTTTGGCGAAACACCGAAGATGCAGATGTCGGGAAATTCCTACGACTGTTCACCGATATGTCTAAGGACGAGGTCGCAAAACTAGAATCTCTGGAAGGCGCCGACATCAACACTGCCAAAATAGCGCTCGCGAATGCTGCGACCACATTGCTCCACGGGGAAGCTGAGGCAACCAAAGCCGCTGCAGCCGCGAAGCAAACTTTTGCAGATGGTGGCACATCAAAAGACCTACCTTCTGTTGATGTCACCTCGGCAGAATTGTCTGACTTGGGCGTTTTGACGGCAGCCTGTAAGGTCGGATTGGCAGGCTCAAACGGCGAAGCTCGGCGTCATATCAAGCAAGGCGCGTTAAAACTGAACGACAAAAAAGTTGAATCCCATGAGCTAAAGCTTTCTCCGGAAGATATCATCGACGGCGTTGTCAAAATTTCGGTTGGGAAAAAGAAGCATGCTTTGCTGAAAGTAACCGACGCTTAGCAGGAGCTAGCTAAGGTTTTTCTAACTCAGGCGGCGCCACGTCATTTATCGCTTCCTTGAGGGCATCATCAATTTCGGAGCGATCCGTTTTGAAAATCCCACGCAAGAATCCTGGAGTTAGAGCCGATAGCGGGTTCACTGCAATTTGCGTCCGCTCGAAAGGACCGTTGACCGTATAGGTCAGTGCAAATAATCCGCCGCCTTCTTCTTGCGCGAATAATTCCCCAATGAGCGGAATATCAGCAAGGAAAGAGTTGGCCGTATATGCAGGCACAAGCGTACCATCAAAATCTATCACACGCTGATCTAAATTTACGTCACCATCGCCAGTCATTCCAAGCGCTGGCCCATAGAGACGCGCATCTCTTATCGCGATATTATCTCCTAGAGCCGTAAATGGAATCACGAGTCGATCAAATTGCATACTCCCACTGGTAAGCGTATCCGCTAGCCCCGTTAAGGATGCGAGCGACAGGAGCTGCGCTAAAGCAGGAGCCTCATCTAAAACGAAATCCCGCATTTCAGCATCGCCTATAATTGGCCCTTCTTCGCCTGCTGCAGGGAGATCGGCAAC
>CAZKHC010000106.1:0-7021 GCA_964552135.1 uncultured Algimonas sp.
CCGTCAGAGCGCGTAAGTATAATCTGTCCTGCTTATCCAAACCAATGTCATCCACACCCAGCCGTTTGAGAGCGGCGTCGGCCGAGGCAACATCAACAACTTTATGCCCAGCATGTTCGGATAAATCCCGGACGCGGCGAAGCAACCGCCCCGCCACTCGCGGCGTTCCGCGCGCACGGCCTGCAATTTCCCGCGCGCCGTCTTCGGTCATCTCTAGGCCCATTTTACCCGCCGCCCGCGCGACAATATATGTTAGCTCTTCAATGGTATAAAATTCGAGGCGCACGGGTATGCCAAAACGGTCCCGCAAAGGCGTTGCTAGCAGCCCCGCCCGCGTCGTCGCGCCAATTAATGTAAAGGGCGCAATATCAATCTTAATGGACCGTGCCGCCGGACCGTCGCCAATAATCAGGTCGAGCTCAAAATCTTCCATGGCCGGATAAAGGACTTCCTCAACGACGGGGCTGAGGCGGTGGATTTCATCAATGAAAAGCACATCATTCGGTTCAAGGTTGGTGAGAAGCGCCGCCAAGTCTCCCGCTTTGGAAATAATCGGCCCTGACGTGGATTTCAAATTCACGCCAAGCTCTCGCGCGACAATCTGAGAAAGCGTCGTCTTCCCAAGGCCGGGCGGACCAGAAAGCAGCAGATGGTCCAAGGCTTCGCCCCGCCGCCGCGCGGCTTCGACATAGACTTTTAGATTGGCAATCGCGCCCGCCTGCCCAACAAAATCTTCAAAGGTTAGAGGCCGCAGCGCGCGGTCTCTCGTGTCGCCGATTTGCGTATCCGGAGATATAATCCGCTCTTCATTTTCCAATTGATTGCTCACGAGCTTAATTCTTTAAGCGACGTTTTAATCAAATCATCCAGGCTCGGGTCCTCGGCAAAAGTCCCATAGGCTTTCGCTACCGCCCGCAGCGCTTCGCTTTGGCCAATACCTAAATTCTCTAGCGCGCTGATGGCATCATTACGCAAGCGCATGTCCGATAGGCCTTCATTGCGTTCAGCTTCGCCGGTCGGCGCACTTGACGGCGGCGTAAAGGCGGCTTGAAAACCTCGCGTTTTCGGCGGCGCTTTGCCGGAGAGCTCCGTCGCAATACGCGTCGCCAGTTTCGGCCCCACACCCGACGCCCGCGCAAAAGCGGCTTTATCCTCAAGGGCCGCCGCGCTCATGATTTCGCCCGGCGTTAGAATATCCAATATCGCCAGCGCCGCTTTTGGCCCGACGCCTTGAACCGATTGCAAGCGGACAAACCAAGCGCGGGACTCTTCGGTCGCAAACCCAAAAAGCGTAATCGACTGTTCCCGGACAATGGTTTCGACATGAAGGCGCGCGGGCGAGCCTTCGGACAGCTGACCGAGCGTTTTCGATCCGCATTGCACGAGGTAACCAACCCCGCCGCAATCAATAATTGCCTCGCCCGTTCCAGCCATCAGGCAAACACCGCTCACCATCCCAATCATGATCGCAGGCACACTGAAAAAGAGGAATCAAAGCAGTAACACATATATATGGTCTAGGACCTTCGCGCAGAAACGCAAATTTTACAAAAATTAAGACAGATTAAGAACTGATTAACCGACTCGACCTAGCGCTGATTCTATGACGAAAAATATCCAAAGTCTGAAACTCTCCGTAATGGCAGGACTCGCAAGCCTGGCCTTCACGGCCTGTGTTCCAGGTCAATATGCTTATGAGACAACTGACGCCGGGGCCAACGCTGGATATTATGGCGGACAATATGATGGGCAATATGGATATCAATCTGGGGAATATGCCCAGTATGGGACACAAGTTTCAAACACACGTTATGGCGTGGCGGCACATTCATCTGGCCTGAGACCGGGATGTGATATGCAAGCGGCGCCTTGCGGCTTTATGAGAGTTGTTCCGGTCTACCCAATTTATCAGGTCGAAGCGCCGCCGCCTCCCCCTCCTGTTGTTGAACAACCGATTGTCGAAATTTTCGAGCCAGAGCCAACGGTCATTTATGAACCAGAACCCGTTTATGAACCCGAGCCTGTCTACACGCCTGCCCCTTTCCATTGGCCAGAGCCAGAAACGCCTGTCCAAAGCTGGAAACCTATCCGCAAATAAAGCCTAGCTCGCGCGGCGGGGTTTGACCTGCGAACGTTGAAGATGACTCCCCATGTGATTGGCATGGGTAATCGCAATCGCGAGTGCATCTGCGGCATCACCTGCTTTTACATTGGCCCCTGATAAGAGCAGATTGACCATATGGGCGACTTGCGCCTTATCCGCTGCGCCCGTTCCGACGACGGATTTTTTTACGAGACGGGCGGCATATTCTCCGACATTGAGCCCGTTGGTTGTCGCAGCCAAAAGACAAGCGGCCCGAGCCTGTCCCAGTTTCAACGCGCTCATGGGATTGTTTTTCATGAAAGCGTCTTCCACGCCCGCTTCGGACGGACCGAAATCTTCTATGAGCCCCGTCAAAGCGTCGAAGATAAAATGCAAACGAGAGGCAAGCGGTTCATCGTGCGGTGGCCGAATGACTCCGTGACCGACATGGGAAATCTTATTGCCTGTTTTATCAATCACGCCCCAACCACAGGCGACAATTGAGGGATCAATCCCGATTATTCGCGTAGTTTGCATAATTGGAACGTTACGTGAACAAAATGCATTTGCCAAGCCTTCTCTTTTTCTGCCCGTCTCCCAACACCTATCACGGCATTCATCCTCACGCCGTCTTCACCTTTTTGTCAGCCGACATCACGAAAAACACACTGTCACTTGTTTTGCATGTCATAACAGATTGGCGCTATTCATAAATCAACATTTGAAGAGTAGCTTTGCTTCTAGTCTGTGTTCCCATTTTTCCGACCCCTTTTCGGAAAATACCCTTTAGGGCGGTACCCTTTTCCGCCCGACCAACTTAACCCCGGCCGTGATCTCCCCCTTCACGGTCGGGGATTTTTGTTTTTAAAATCGCATAATCCCGCACCCGCGATTTTAAAGATCAATCGGCGTTACTAAATTGATAGGTCTTATTCGACACTGTCACATTGGGCGGAGTTTTCTCCCGCTCAAACCAATCCCAACCTGTTTTTAGATTTGTCCAAAACTCGTGGTTGGGGTTTTCGCTTTGCGCTGCGAGGTTTTCTGTCGTCATCTCAAAGGGAAAAATATGGACGCGGATGAATTCCTGCCCGCCTGCAATGGCCCCTTCAACGTCGGCATAAATCTCTTCAATGCCTTTATCGGTCATTGCGTAGCATCCGATAGAAACACAATTCCCATGCACCATCAGAAAGCTGCCCGTGCGGCCATGGGACCGATCATAGGCATTGGGGAAGCCGAGATTGAAAGACAGATGATAGCTGGAGTTCGGATTGAGCGATGAGCGCTTGATAAAGTAAAATCCTTCCGGCGATTGCCCGTCCCCCTCTTTAAGCTTCGGCCCCAATTCGCCCGACCAAGTACAGGTCTCAAATGTTTGCGTCAGGTGGAACTGTCCATCCACCCCTCGGTTCCACATTTCCAACACGCCTTTGTCGTTTTCCGCTGTTGTCTTGATGATACGTATGAAGAGCTCGGATGACGGAGATATCTCAGCTAAAGCCGTCTGCGCAGTGGGGCCGCAGGCAGCCGTCAAGCTCGCCATCAGAAAAATCCAAAGCTTTATCAATAGTCTCATTCCGATTCCTATATCACGGACAGGCGATTCATTCACCTAGCGCATAACTAAGCGTCAAATCTCGGCCACAATTGGACCTCTTCGCCGTAATTGCGGCCACATTCTTAAAAAATTGCCTCAAAATCAGCACAGCTCCGTCCAAGCCTCGCCCTTTCCGCCTCTCATATAGGTTTCATCAACACAACCAATAGGGCCTAGAGAAAGGGCATTATCATGACGACATTTTTAAAAACCGCAGCCATCGCAGCACTCATCACTGGCTTCGCCAATACGGCGCATGCTGGTTCCCCTTACGCGTTCCAAGATGATGATTATCTCGCGATGGTCGCTCCTGCTGCCGAACAGACAATAACACCTGCAACAACTCGATCAGCGCAAGCCTGGTCTACCCATATTGGCGATGATGAAATCGCGGAACTCGAAGCGACCTTTGAACTCAAGGCAACGCTTAAAACAGAAGAGACTATAAAAGTTGCGCCGCGTATCGCTGTTGCACGCCTTGACGGGGGGCGCTTGATCCCAACGCCCCACGGCGAAGAATTTGACTGGAAACTGCTCAATAAGCGGACAGATTTCGACATCGAAGTTATGAACGCTGGTGACTATCTGAAATATATCCCTGAAATCCCTTTTGACGGCGTCGACACGGATAATAAGATTGACGAAGTCCGCTTAACGGCCGCCAATGAAGGCTACTCACATGTTATCGTATACGGCATGGGCGCAGATGCATATTGGTCCAGCTTTGGCGGCAAAGCCCTCGCTGAAACGGGCCTGACGGTTCACAAAGATTGCGCCAGCTGGGACGAAGCGAAAGCGAAAGCGCTCCTCGTCAATGCCCATACAGGCGAAGTTCTCGGCGCAGCCAAAACCGACGATATCACCCATAACATCGGCTATCTTGCCGATGACATGGAGCGCGTCTTGAGCGTCCTGACATAGGCCGCAATAACACAGTCACAGCCGCCAACTTCCCATCTTGCAGACCTTACCCCCTAGGGGCTGCATGACATTGGCGGTCTATCAGGCGCGGAGCTCTCTCCCTCCGCGCCTGTTTTTTGCGTGCAGTTGAAAGCTTATCCCCAGAGTTATACTTATACACAAAAGGACTATATTCCTATACATGCTTTATGCTACAGGAATGTGAATCGGGGAACGACTCCCCTAAGGTCCGCCCATGGTATTCGTCGCAGATAATGATTCTATTCCCGGTTCAGGCGGACAAGACCTAGACTCGACGCCTCAAAGCCAAGAGGCCGAAGCAGCCCTGCTCGGCGTGCTGCTCTATGACAATGAGGTCTTTCACAAAATTTCCTCCATTGTTCAGGCCAAACATTTCTACAATCCCGTCCATGTCCGTATTTTCGATGCCATCGCGCGCCTGATTGAAACGGGAAAACTCGCAGATGCCATCGTGCTCAAGAACCGTTTCTCTCAAGATGAAACACTGGTGGATATTGGCGGCGTCGAATATCTCGCTCTGCTTCTCGATAACGCCCCGCCAACCTCTACGGCTACGGAATATGCCAAGCTGATTTTCGATCTTGCGATGCGGCGCGAGCTTATCCGCCTCTCTGATATCATCAAAGCCACCGCGACGGACCCCGATAGTGAAGCCGATGCGCAGGCCCAAATTATCGAGGCGGAAAGCCAGCTTTATAACCTCGCGGAACTTGGCGGAACGCAGCAAGGCTTTGTTGATTTTGAGAATGCGCTACTGGCTTCGATCGAAATGGCGTCAGCGGCCTTTGCGCGGGACGGACAGCTCTCTGGTCTGTCCACAGGCCTGATTGATTTAGACCGTCAGCTCGGCGGGCTGCATAAATCAGATCTCATCATTCTTGCGGGACGCCCCTCCATGGGGAAAACGTCGCTGGCTACCAACATCGCCTTTCATATCTCGAAACATTTCAAAAAAGCGAAAGATGAAAACGGGATTGAGAAAACCATAGACGGCGGCGTTGTCGGTTTCTTTAGCCTCGAGATGAGCTCGGAGCAGCTCGCGACGCGTTTGCTCGCGGAGCAATCTGGCGTCTCCTCGCACCACATCCGCCGCGGCGATATAACAGCAGCCCAATATGAGCATATACGCGACAGCGCCGATGAGATCATCCAAATCCCGCTGCATATTGATGATACGGGAGGACTATCCATTGGCGCGCTTGCGGCGCGCGCGCGACGACTGAAACGTCAACGCGGGCTCGATTGTATCGTGGTCGATTATCTCCAGCTCCTCACGGGCGGCGCGGGCATGAATAATAATACCAACCGCGTGCAAGAGGTCTCAATGATTACGCAAGGTCTCAAAGCCCTCGCAAAAGAACTCGATGTTCCCGTCCTCGCCCTCGCCCAGCTCTCTCGCCAAGTTGAACAGCGCGATGATAAAAGACCTCAGCTCGCGGACCTGCGCGAATCCGGCTCGATTGAGCAAGACGCCGATGTGGTGATGTTCGTCTTCCGCGAAGAATATTATCTCTCGCGGACAGAACCGAGTGAAGACAATATCGCCGAACACGAAGAATGGATGGCGAAGATGGAAAAACTTCACGGCAAAGCCGAAGTCATCATCGGCAAACAAAGACACGGCCCCATCGGAACCGTCGCCCTTTCCTTCCAGCCAAACCTAACCAAGTTCGGCAATTGGGTAGAGGAAGATTATGGCTCTGGTGGCGGGGGTGCGTTTTAAGCCCCTTGGCTATTGTCCGCTTTTGGGGACGTTTTCAACCGGTCGCCGCAATACATTGGCTGAACCTTTCAGCCGGTGTTTCATAATCGAGGGTCATTGCTAGGCCGCGACATCACCAAAAATCCTCAAACTATCATAATTCCCTGAATCAAAATTCCATGCTATATGGCTTGGAAAGAGGAGAGCGCGCATGATAAAATTGAATGTAAATGGCCAAAAACTCGATTTTGACGGCGATGAAGATACACCGCTTTTATGGGCATTGCGCGAGCAGCTAGGCCTGACGGGGACGAAATATGGATGCGGTATCGCCGAATGCGGGGCCTGCACGGTTCACATTGACGGCGAAGCCGTCCGCTCCTGCGTTTATCCGGTCGCGGCTCTGGAAGGCTCTGAACAGATAACCACTATTGAAGGATTGTCCGAGGACGGCTCTCATCCAGTCCAGCAAGCTTGGGCCGAGCTCGATATTCCCCAATGCGGATATTGTCAGGCGGGGATGATAATGGCGGTTTCTGCGCTACTGAAGGAAAATCCCAAGGCGACGGATGAGGATATAGACGAGACGATCACCAATATATGTCGTTGCGGAACTTTTGCCCGCATTCGCAAGGGTATTCACCTTGCCAAGACGAAAACATAGGGGAGCTGGATCATGGATAAAATTTTTAAC
>CAZKHC010000107.1:0-5290 GCA_964552135.1 uncultured Algimonas sp.
TATTTGAGTTTCGTTTTGACCGATTTCCGCCGCTTTGGGTTCAGGCAATTCTCGCGGTCCTAATTTATTTGAATTTCTTTTCTCATCATTTCGGCCCTGACATTCGTATCGCACTCTTTATTGGGGCTGCGATATTATATGGCCCTTGCGTTGTTTGGTTTAAGCCTGATGAAGAACATCGTCCTATGCCTTTGCTTTTAGGCCTTTTTCTAGTCGCTATCTTCATCTGGTTTGCAGAGAATATCGGGACATTCGCTCGGGCTTGGTCTTATCCAGGTCAAGAAGCCTCTTGGCATATGGTAAGCCTCGGCAAACTTGGAAGCTGGTTTCTTCTGATGATTATAAGCTTTGTGCTCGTCGCGCTATTGCATCGATCTGATAGAATATTAGCGCCACTAAAACGTTCTTATCGCATATCCGGCTAACCAAGCCTTTTTTTCGGATGCATGCCGTCGACATAGCCCATGAAGGGGGCGTGGATGGAATAACCGATTAGCTCTTGCGCGCGCGGCGGAAGTTGCGCCGCTTTTTCTGGCGGAACAGCAATCGCCATATTCTCCAATTGCCGCGCCCAACCCACGCAATATTGCGGCGTGATAATGGTCCGCGGCTTGTCCGTGTGATTAGCACCGCCGCGGTGCCAGAGCGTCGATTTTGCGATCATCAAGGAGCCGGCAGGGAGCTCAGGGGTGACAATATCAAATTTTGAATCGTTCTCGCTATAGTCTCGGTCATGTTTTTCAAAAACATCAGGGGCGAGCGTGAGCGGGCTTTGGTCATCGCCCCATTTGTGGCTGCCGGGTATAAATTGCGTCGCGCCATTTTCTTTCGTCGTGTCGTCTATCGCCCAAAACGCCGAAAGACCCCAAGCTGGTCGAGGGCGCGCCGCCAGCATATGCCCATCGTCAAAATGCCAAGGCTGGACAGTCTCATCACGGTGGAGCTGGATTGCAAGGCAGGCTGACAGGAGAAGCGATTGCCCTAAATCCGCTTCGGCAAAGGTCAACGCGAGAGGGTGAATGGATAGCTCGGCAAAAATAGGATCTTTGGCGAGCAGAGCATAAACCCGATTGGTCCGTGTTCCCTCGAAGTCATTTCGTCCCTTGAGCGGTGTGTCCAGATAGGGGGCGAGCGCAGCGCGAATGGCTGAGAGTTTTTCAGGGCTCAATACATTTTCAAAGACAAGGTAGCCGTCACGGTCATAGCGCGCCTGAGAGTCTTCGAAGCTCTCGTCTCCTAGCCATTTTGAGATATCTGCCATGAGTTTCTTTAGAAAGGCCATGCAGATATTTCAACGTATCAGGGTCATTCAAAAATGGGTCGGATGCGGATGAGGGCGTAGCGCTAAACTTCTCCAAATATGTGCGAAGGCTAAGCAAAAGGCGCCGACGACTGTCAATAAGGCCTCATAGTCATGAAAGGCTTCGGCGTAAGCGCCAGCAAACAGCCCCAATATCCCAAACAGGGCAGCACCGCGAATAAATAACGTGAACCTAGATCTCAAAGGTCTGGAGAAGGCAAACGCCGCAGGGAATATGGCCAGCGCAACGAGAGCCTTATGTATCATCTCATTTTCAGCGAGAACGCCTAATAAGGGTAAGGCGCTCGACGCGACGGGCAGCAGAAGACAATGTAGGATACATAATCCAGAGATAGCGACACCTGTGCGATCAAGTGTTGAAATACTCATCTGGCAGTCTCTTTTTTGTGTCCGCTGCTTCTATGCCCATTACAAAGGCCGATAATCTCAATCACCATTTGAGTTTGTGCAAATCCACGTTCTTTGGCGGTTTGGTGGAGGGTATTCGTGAGCCCGGGGGTTTCCAGTGTGTCCGTATCTCCGCATTCCTTGCAAATCATAAAGGCAACATTATCCGCTTCGACGCCAATTGGCATCGCGGTATATCGTGAGTTATAGGCAATTTTAGCTACTAATCCATGTTCCATAAGCCATGTCAGCGCCCGATAAACCGTCGGGGGTTTTTGCGCGCCAATGCCATTTAGCTGATCGATGATTTCATAGGCCCCAAGCGGATGAGGTGCTTCGAGCAGAAGTTGGAAAACATGTTTTCGGATTGCCGTAAAGCGGCCACCCTTTTGTTTGATGGCCTGTTCGGCCTGCGCCAATATTGTAGGAATATCTGGCGTATCGGTCGTATATGAGTGGGTCTTCAATTCAACATTCATATCTGGACCTCCTATAATTGAAGGTGAGACATCCGCGGCTTTATTTAAACCTCATAGGATTCAAAATCACCGCATGGATATAGGTTTTGCAAATCGGTCACGCGCGAAAGGAGCGCATAAAACGCTCGGCGCTTGGGACCTTGCTCTACATTAAATAACCTAATTTAAAGGCGGTGCTCGGGCGGCATCTAATAAATGGATGGGCGATTTGAATCTAAGCCTGCTAGCAAACTGATAATTTGCGCTAATTTTCCATGCATCGTCCCGATAGGCGGACATAACGGCAGATAAATTCAGAAAATCAGGCCCATCTAATATTTCTGGGGAGGAGAAATCACCCTCTATGTTTTCATCAGTTGTGGTGAGAACACAGAGTTGGCAAATGCTTCGGTGCTCTTGCTCCTCATGCTCATGATGGTGCTCATGAGCATGATTGTTTTCATCTGCATGAGAATGAGCTGTCGTTACAACTTGTCCGCATATAAAGGCGGACAGGATAACAGCTCGAAACAAAATTCTTGCCGTCGCCAGAGAGTTTGCCCAGCTAAGCAGATATTGCCATATGTTCGCGAAACCTATCACGCTTCGCTCGTATAGTTATAAAGTAACTTATGCAATAGGAGTCTCATGAATAGATAGAAAGGCCCCATCCGCACCCAAATGAGCACGACGCATGGCTATTTTTGGGACGGATTGAGCACGTGTTTCCAATAATCATGCAAGGCCGCGAAATCAGAGCCGTGCTTCTCAGCTTTAAATTTATGAAAATAGGTGGGGCTATTTTGGGTCACGAGGACGCCAAGAGCGGTGCCATCTTCACTGATGACGAGGCTTCCGCTCATGCCACCAACAACCGGCTCATCGTCATGAAAGACGATTATCCATGTCGGCGTATGATATCCGGGACTGCCAGACTCGCCGCGTTTTATGTAAATCTCTCCGTGCCGCAAAGCGGGGTGGGTTGACCCGCTAGGGTATCCAATGACTGAAATTTTTTCTCCAATGATAGGCTCTCGAGGTTCATCGCAAGACCATTTGCCAAAATGCGCGGCATCGATGACACCAAATGAACGATTTACACGCTTGCCGACAAATGTTTCCCCTTCATCCACCATTTCGGCTAGAACATGGTCTGCTGTCATCGTTATCCCGCAATCATCCCAAAACGTTCCGTAGGCGTGCCCATCAAAATGACGTCGAATGTTGAAGTCTGACACCACATCAGAAATATATCTTTGTGTAGGCGTGAAGGTCTTTTTAACGAAGTAGGAATGTCCGAAGGCTCCGAGCAGGATGAGGGCAAAGGTGAGCACTAAAAATGGCCCAAGCTTTACGATGAACTTGTGATTCCACTCTTGGGAAAGGCCGTCACTGAGATCGAATTTGAACTTTGGCATTATCGCAGCTTTGCGCTGTTGAGGGTTAAGAGCAAGGCTTCAACAAAGGCTTAGATGTAATTCAAAGAACAAAACGGCGCGAAATTGACACTGATGTAAATATGCCTGAGCTTGAGCCGTCATCGGCAGTGATAATTGGACTGTCCTTGAAATTGCCTAAGGTCTCGCGATAGCTGAATAGCGCCGTAAAATTCCAGTTCTTATTGATTGCAAAGCCACCCAATATATTGGCCGAGGCTTGGTGAAATCCACTGGACGTTTCGAACACGCCAAGCGCGGAGGTTTGGGCCTGTAATGCCGTAATACCATATGTTTCTTGGGTGTAATTTTCATCGGCCCAGCTCAGTGTAAGCGCAGGCTGAAGGTACCAGCCTTTGCCCGGGTAACGTGTTCCGATCGAAAAATCGGCGAGGAATCCATCATGCCCGCCGATGACATCTTGACCGGCCGTCACGTCGAATCCGACGGGTCCCAATGTTGTACGGGCATAACCCCCGAGTAGAAGGCTGGAGTCAATATCTTCCAAACCCGTTAGGGTTGGACTGTCATCGCTGTCTCGTCCAAAATCAAATGAAGCTTGCGGGCCGGCGCTAACCGACCATTTCCCGAAGCCGCTGCCAGTGCCAATATCCAGAACTTCATATCGCAAAGCTGGTCCGAGCAAATCGAACCCATAAACATTATCAATACCTAGATAGGGCAGCACGCTGATCTCTGTTTGATCAGAGCCAACATAGGATGAACGCAGCAAAATCGTCCCCCCGACATCAATCGCACTTAACTCTTCGTCGGAATCTTGTGCGATTGCCTGAACAGGCAAAGAGAGGGTTGCGGTTGCAATTAGGGAGGCTAAAACTTTTCTCATAATTTTATATAAGCCCGAATGAGAATTAGGCCACAAAAATTCTGCTCAGAAGGCGGTGTTTTCCATCACAATTTGGTTGGTAGTATAAAATCGCCCGGTTGGGCTATCCCGTGATCGCATTCATTTTACGAGATAGCGGACGTAAAGCTGTTTCCTGCACCGGATGTTTATATTGGCTGAGGTGTGATATTCTGCTGCCATTTTTGATTATTCTTTGAAATAGCCGTCTATGTCTATAGAGAGGCCTTTCTTAAAACCCTGCTTCCATCGTCTGATTGCAACGTGACGATATTCTTCGGAAAAAAGCCTAAAAGATCGAGAACATGACAAAGACTACAGCTGATATTATCTACACAATCGTTGATGAAGCCCCAGAGCTCGCGCGCAACTCTCTATTGCCTATCATTACGGCTTTCGCTGATGCGGCCAATATCAACGTCGAAACGCGCGATATTTCACTGGCTGGCCGGATTTTGTCACTCTTCCCAGATCTCTTATCTGACGCTCAGCGTGTTTCTGATGATTTGGCTGAGCTTGGCCGATTGGTAAAAACACCCGAAGCCAATGTCATCAAGCTGCCAAATATTTCGGCGTCTGTCCCGCAGCTGCAAGAAGCGATTAAAGAGCTTCAGTCTCAAGGTTATCCAATCCCTGACTATCCAACCGATCCATCTTCAAAAGCCGATAAGGCCATACGTGCGAAATATGATGGCATTAAAGGCTCCGCCGTGAACCCAGTCTTGCGTGAAGGCAATTCCGACCGCCGCTCAGCGAAAGCCGTCAAAGCTTATGCTAAACTCAATCCGCACCGCATGGGTGAGTGGACCGCGGATAATAAGAC
>CAZKHC010000107.1:5390-7020 GCA_964552135.1 uncultured Algimonas sp.
CTCGACTTTAATCCGAACTCCGGCATTGGTACGCTAGAAAAACTCATCGCGGGCAATGCCGAAATGGAAGCGGATTTGAAAGCCGCGCTCGCGTCGAAGCCGCCGCTCTATATGGTCGACTCCGACAAAGGCATCACGAATCTTCACGTGTCTTCAGACGTAATTATTGATGCGTCCATGCCAGCCGTCATTAAAGCGGGCGGCATTGGTTGGGGCCCGGACGGTAAGCCCGCGAATACCAAATGCTGCATCCCTGATAATAGCTACGCTCCGATTTATGAGGAGAGTGTTGCTTTCTTTAAAGCCAATGGCAAACTCGACGTCACGACATGCGGCGCGGTGTCTAATGTCGGCCTGATGGCGCAAAAGGCACAGGAATATGGCTCGCATCCGACCACATTTACGGCCGGCGCAGACGGAACAATTTCTATCGTCTTGGATGGCGGCGAAACGATCATCAGCCATGACGTAGAAGCTGGCGACATCTGGCGCTCTTGCACAGCCAAGAAAGCGCCGATTTTAGATTGGATTAAACTCGGCATTGAGCGCTTTGACGCGACAGGCCTCGCGGCGTTCTGGCTCGACGCAAATCGTGCCCATGACGCGGAACTGATTAAATATATCAAACCTGCGCTAGAGAAGACGGGGAAAGATATCCCAATCCTCGCGCCGCGCGAAGCGACCCGTTTTACGCTCGAAGAAATGACCAAGGGCAATGATGTTGTTACCATTACGGGCAATGTGCTCCGGGATTATCTGACGGATTTATTCCCAATTCTCGAACTTGGCACATCCGCCAAAATGCTCTCCATAGTGAAACTCATGAATGGCGGCGGATTATTTGAAACGGGTGCGGGTGGATCCGCGCCGAAACATGTTCAGCAAATTCGAGAAGAAAATCATTTGCGTTGGGACAGCCTCGGAGAGTTCGCCGCGCTGGGCGAGAGCTTCAACTTCCTCGCGACAAAGAACCGTCCGAAAGCTGCGGTCCTCGGCGAGGCGGTAGAGAAGGCCACGCAAATCCTCCTTGTAGAAGGGCAGTCTCCGGGGCGTAAAGTTGGTGACAATGACAACCGGTCATCTCATTATTGGTTCGCGCGTTATTGGGCGGAAGCGATTTCTGCACAAAATGAAGACTTAGAACTCAAGACTCATTTTGCGGGCATCGCGAAACAGCTCGCGGATAATGAAACGGCTATTTTGAATGAGCTAAAGGCAGGCGAGGGCAACCCCGTTGATATGGGCGGCTATTATCATTCTGACGCCGGATTGACATCAATGGTTATGCGTCCCTCTGAAACGCTGAATGCGATTATCGGGTAGTTGAAGGATTAGTGCGTCTTAAGAAGCTCTTCCAAATACTCAACTTGCTTCTCTAGTTTTTGATTGAGCATCTTGAGGTCATCTAGGCTGCCGGACTGAACGTCGTCCGGAAGCGCAAACGCAATTACTCCGCCGATGTTTTTCTTCTTGGCTTGTTTGTCGAGATGGGCGATTCTAGCTGCGAGATATCTGTTCCGCCAAGCCAAAGCATAGCTTTCATCTTTATTTGCGCTTTCTATTGAATATTCGGTGGCGACGTCTTTATCCTCGCCACCGAAAAGTCTCGAAAGCCAAGACATTTGACCTA
>CAZKHC010000108.1:0-6867 GCA_964552135.1 uncultured Algimonas sp.
ACCATGTCTGGATCCCAAAGCCGGTTGGGATATGCATGTGAGACTGGCTCGTCAAGCCGGTTGACGTGCCCACGTGTAGGTCGGACCGTCCAGCCTGTTTCGGCTGGACACGTGTGTTGCACCCCATGCAGCTGGTTGGGGTGCACACGTGTGCGGCCTCGTACGCTATGTCGAGGTTTATGCCGCACGGTGACTAGCGATGCCGGCTGGCATAAAGGCTGTCATCCGGGCATGCTGGGGGGTGTAACGGCTGGCCCCGCGGCATGCCTTCCCACATCCTGCGTCCGGTGTGGGGGGTTGCCTCCTTGTTTCCGGGAGTCCGCCCCCTGCTCAAGCGATGAGCTGGGGGTGGAATTCCCAGTTGTGTCGCCCGCCCCCCGCTCAGGCGTCGAGCCGGGGCGGGCTTGTAGGAGGGCCATCCAAGGCCTCCGTGCGGCTTGGGTCGACTTGCGACGTCGCCCAAGCTGGCACAGGGCCTCGCCTGCATGACCCACCCCTGCCTCGGGGTGGAATCGTCTGATCTCTTGGCCGGCCCCCTGCTCAAGCGATGAGCGGGAGGCGGCTGTGAGATAGTAGAGGGCAGAGTGGCTCGCGTGCGCGACCGTTAGCTAGGTCTAGCGCTCGCGGCCCTCTCGTCCCGCTGCCTTGCGCGCGTCCTCGCGTCGGACGCGCGCGAAGTAGCGGGACACTAGCTCTTCCGGAACGTTCCGGCGGGGTTCCCAAGTAGGTTCGGGGTAGCCGAACCACTTGATCTGGAACTCCAGGCTACCGGTCCGAGCAACGCGGTGTGCTCGGACCTGGTCCACCACGTAGGTGGGACCCTCGACATTCTTGTCGAGGTCTGCCTCTGTCGCCGCGTGAGGCTCCGGCGGTGGAGCCTCTGGCGGCGACGGGGCATACGTGACGCGGTCGCTGTTGACGCGCTCAACGACCTCGTCACGTTGAATGACGAACGTCCGTTCGTCATTCTTCAGCACACGAAATGGGCCCAGCGCGTGGTTGCCCAGTTTCGTGCCCTTCGTCGTCCCATCGCTTGGGTCGACGAAGACGTAGTCCCCCGGGCGAATGTGCTTATTCGCCCGGCGGACTCGGCTGTCGAAGTTCCGCTTATATCGCGCCTGAGTTCGCTTCAGGCGGGTATAAGCGGACTGCATCGCGTCGTCCAGTCCTCGGGCGAACGCGTTGCGGCGATCCGCTTTAGCTTGCGGATCGCCTGTCTCCACCGCCCTGTCCAGCGAGAAGGGGGGCGGTGGACGACTGAGTACCAAGTCGAAGGGCGTCGTGCCCGTCGACGAGTGTACATGACAGTTGTACGCGTACGTAAGCGCGTACGCGTACCTGTCCCAATCGGACTGGTGCTCGTTGACGTAATTGCGTAACATCGCGAGCACCGTCCGATTGTACCTCTCCACCTGCCCGTTCGTCTGCGGGTGGTAGGTGGAGGTGAATATGTTCGATACGCCGAGTATCGAACATATTCGCTGGAAGAATTTGCTAGCAAATTGCTTCCCGTTGTCGGAGATCAGGGTCTTCGGTGGGCCGTACTTGAAGACCCAGTCTCCGACAAACGCTCGCGCGACATCGTCAGCTGAGATGCGCGCGAGCGGCGTCACCGATGTTAGCTTGCTGAAGCGATCGGTGACGACCAGGAGGAAGCGGTTCCCTCCTTTGGTCTTCACTAGAGGACCGAGTATGTCGATACACAGGTCCTCTAGTGGGGCCTTAGCTGGGAAGAGGCGCAGCGGGTTCGTCCTCTTCCTCAGCTTTAGACGGTTCCGTGCGCATGCGGCGCAGTTGCGAACCGTCGCGTATATATCGGCCGCCATGTGCGGCCAATAATACGTCCGGCGTACAGCGTAGTACATCCGGGTTTGTCCTGGGTGCCCGGCAAGCTGATGCCGGTGCACCATGTCCAGGAGTCGCGGGCGCAGCGACTCCGGGAGGACAATTTGGGCGGCCCCCGCTGCATGGGGGTTGCGCCTGCGTAGAAGGCCGTCGGGGCCTTCGTAAAACGCGGAGTCGCGCGACTTGCTTTGTCGCGCGAGGACGGTCTGGCAAAAAGCGTCATGCCGTTGACCGTCCAGGAGCTCCCTCCTCGACAGAGGCATAGGGACGTTCGCTGGCTGAACGTCCCTGCCGTCATCTTCGTACGCCAGCGCGGCGTCGAAGATGTCCGGTTCCTCGTCCAGGACATCGTCGAGGGCCTCGTCGTCGTTCACGACTGGGTCCTCGACGGAGGGGGAGGGGTCGTCGGCTGCGCTGCCGACGTCCTCTCCCGCATCGTCTTTGTTGTCGACGGTGGCGTCTGCGTCGACGTCCGTCGCCCTTCCCTGTGCGACCCCCTCATCAGCGCGCGTGGTGACGGGGGGCGGGGAGGGGTTTGCGGCGCGGCGCGCGGCGCCTCGCGTCTCGACGGCCAGCACGGCCGTGTGATCCCCGAAGGCGGGGATGTCGTCGTCGACTGGACGCTCCTCGCCATCGGGGGTCAACAACCGGGAGAGTGCATCCGGCACTTGGTGCACTCTCCCGGGGCGGTAAGTGATCGAGAAGTCGAATTCACTTAACCTCAGGCGCCATCGCAGCAGGCGGCCTGAGGAGTTCGTGAGGGTCATGAGCCATCGCAAGGCTTCATGATCCGTCCGAACGGTGAAGTGCTGACCCTCGATGTATGGGCGGAGAGACGTCACCGCCCATACAACGGAGTAGCACTCCCGCTCTGTCGCCGAGTAGTTGCGCTCGGCGGCATTGAGCGTGTAGCTCCAGTAACCGACCGGCTGCCAGTCGTTGGGCCGGTCGTCGTCTTGTTGCTGGAGCAACACCGCCCCGAGTTGATAGGCACTAGCGTCAGTGTCTATCATATACGGGCGTCCCTGCTGCGGGAGCGCCAGTATCGGGGGGGATGTCAGCTGGCGCTTGAGCTGTTCAAACGCCGCCAGCTGGTCGCTTGACGGGTGCTGCCAGTCGGGTTCGACACCCTTCTTCAGCATCCCGTTTAGTGGGCGGGCTATGCCGCTATAGCCCGCCACAAAGCGACGGTAGACATTCGCAGCTCCGAGAAACGATCGGAGCTGCGTCTTGTCGCGAGGGAACAACGCCGATGAAAAAGCTTTGGCGTTGTCCGTCGCGACATGGAGCTTACCTGGGGTGATGACGAACCCCAGGTAGTCCACCTTAGGCTGAAAGAAGTGGCACTTCTTCAGCTTAAGCGTTACTCCTGCTGCTTGGAGTAACGCCAGCACCTGGTTGACGTCTACCAGGTGCTGCTTGACGTCATGTGAGAAGACAATCACATCGTCAAGGTAAATGAGGCACGCTTGCCATCGTACGCCGCTAAGTACGATGTCAAGCGCCCTCTGGAACGTCGCTGGGGCGTTCCGAAGACCGAAGGGCATCCGTACATAGCGGTACGTGCCCAGATAAGACGTGAACGTCGTCTTATCCCGGTCTTCGGGGGCTACTGGCACCTGCCAGTAGCCGGCGTTGCAATCTAACGTCGTGAAGATTGCAGCGTCCCCCAGGCTGTCGAGGCAATCGTCGATCCTCGGCAGCGGGTAGGAGTCCACTACGGTTTTGGCGTTCAACCTGCGGTAGTCGACGCAAAACCGTAGGGATCCATCCTTTTTGGGCACCAGCACGATTGGTGATGCCCATTCGCTCGACGCGGGCTCGATGACGCCCGCGTCGAGCATCTTCCGGATCTCCGCCGCGGCCCGCTCGCGCATGGCAGGGCCTTGGCGGTACGGCATGGAACGTATGGGGCGGGTCCCAGGTTCCAAGTCGATCCGGTGCTCCGTCGCGGTGATGGCGCCAAGCTTGCCGGCAGCCCACATCGCTTCGTGGGTTGCCAGCATGGCGAGGATCTCCGCGCGGAGCTCCTCATCGTCTATGTGCGATAGATCGATGGAGGAGCGCCAGTCTTCCTCTGGGCCTGCAGCGGCCGGGGATGACTGGGCAGACGCGTCGCTTGCGTCGTCCTCCTCCTCCGCCTTCTTGTCGAAGAAGTCGGAGAGGTGGAGGACCTTCTCGACGGCCGCCCCAACCGCGCTTGGGGGGGCGTACACGCCGAGAGGGTTGCGAACGGCGTACGCGATCGTCATGTGCTTCGGAAGCAGACGGCTCTGCTTCGAGAAGTTGCTGATGACGATCGCGAAGCGCTCGCCGGGCCGGATTTCGGCCACGCCGTTCGCAACTCGTACCCCGTGCCGAAACTGGACGCTATGTTTCGGTTCGAGGTACGAGAGGCCACACCCGTCGGAGGTGACCCACACCGTCCGCTGCGACATTGGTGGGATGGTCACCCCCTTCGCCAACCGGACTGTGCTCGACCGGTTGGTATCGGGTTGACGTGGTGTCGCCGGCGTGCGCTTGCGTTGCCGCGGCGGCACCACGTTGGGCTCTGCATCCGACGGTTTTGGCGGGAGGTCGAGGAAATGCTGTTCTCCATCGACCTCCGCCAATATCGGGATGATGGATCCCCGATAAAACTCAATCCGCTGCAAGCGACAGCGGATTGCGTCGACATGCTTATTCATGAACGCCGTGCCCACCAGCACGGGCACGGCGAGCTTGTCGACGATGTAGAACTTGGTTTGGTAAAGCCGATTACCAAACCTAAGTCTCATCAGAACGGCTGCGCCGATGTGGAGACGCTTGCCGTTAGCGTCTCCCAGGCGCGGCCGTTCGTCCTCATCCTCATCCACCTCGAATTTCTCCCAGCCGCGGGGGAGAAACTCGGGGCGGATGAGGTTGTACCCCGAGCATGTGTCCATCCTGATCAGGAGTGGACGCATCGCTCGGGCATCGAGACCGACTGATCCGGTCACGATGTAATTCTTGCTTACCAGCAAGCAAACCACCCCGTCCAGAACTAGCGGCTCGTTCTGGAGGGGTGCCCGATCGTCGATGTACGGGATCTTCTTCTTGACAGGCCGCGCTTTGGCCTGTCGAAGAGCGTGCTGCCGCCGGGTCGTCCGGACGGCAGCCAGCCGACGCTTCACTCGCGCTCGCTCGCGCGGGTGATGCGTTGGCTTTCGATGACGGGGCCGTCTCGAGCGGGTTCGCCCGCTGTTGACGGGCCCCGGTCGAGCCTCCTGGAGACCGTCTGCTGCGACGTCGTCTCCGGGAGGTGGTTTGCCAGGCTGGGCTCTGGGCGGGAGGTCGTGCGCCTGCTCTAGCACGGCCCCGCCCGGGCTTTTTCCGGTTCGGACGACGACGAGGTGTCGTCCGAATCGGGCTGGCCCCAGGTTGGCTTGAGGTCAACCGAGACGTCGATGACCTCCGGCGGCCCCTCCGCTTGGGGCGCGTCGGGCGCGATGGTCTCGGTGACCAAAACGTCATTGCGGCGCCCGAACTGTACGCGTTGGTTCGGGCGTGGTGACGAGGGACGCTGCTGGTCCCTGCCACCTCCGCGTGGCCTCTGCATGACTCGGGGCGCATAGCTGGCGCCCCGCGGTCTGCCTGCCTGGTCACCGGCTTGTGCTCGCCGGTTACCAGGTGGCGCCATTTGCCGCTTGGCATGGCGCTGCCGGTAGTAGTCAGCCATACGCGGGTTGGCTTCTACTTGGTAGAGGTAGTACTGGTAGGCACAGTACATCCTCTGCTCTGGCGTCAGGTACGGGCACGTAAACGTCGTGTGCCCGTCCTGACGGCAGGTCCGGCAGTCCAAGTTCCAGAAGTCCCTCGGGATGACTTGCATCGCGAGGTCCTTCTGGGCTTGGGTCAGCTCGGGGATGGGTCGCACCGCCCCCGATGCTGGTCGCTCCCCACCCGACATGCTGGTCGTGGTGGTAGGAGTGTTGGGGTCCTGTCCGCTTGCAGGTGCCCCAGCAAAGAGGATGCCTTCCAGCGCGGAAGCCACCTCATATGCTCGCTCAGGATCGGACATGCGTAAGTCCGAGAACTGAGCGAGCGGGTCGTCGAACACATGCGGGATCGTCGGATCTCGCATGGGTCCGGCGTAGGGCGCCAACGTCGACGATGGAGGAGCGTAGCTAGGCTCCTCTATCATCATCGTTGGGGCCAGGCGCGTCTTCGGCTTCACCACGACGGGCATGGTGGCCTTGACGCGCGCGCGGAAGGTGGCGCCTTCCGCGGCGGCGAGACGACGGACCGCTGCTAGGTCGTATCGCTCGCTGGCGTCGAGGCGGCGCATCTGCTCGCTTACAGATGCCCGCGTCGACGCCAATAGTCCACGCACATAGTGGTGGACTAGTTCACGGTCCGTGAACACATAGTTGCACGCCCGCGCCGCCCCGTCGAGGCGGTCGGCGTACTTACCCTCATCTTCGCCATCGCGCTGGCTGATGAGGGTGACCCCCTCGTACGCTACCTGCAAGGTGTCGTCTTGCAGGTAGCGCTTGATCAAGCTGTTGATCACGTGGGGCCAGGTGTATTGTCTAGTTGCGTCACTAGACAATACACCGGGCGATGTCTGCGAAGCGTAGAAGTTTCGCGCATCGCCCTCGAGGAAGTAGTGCAGCACGCGCACTGCTACTCCCTCGCAGACCCCTAGGGTATTCATCCCATCACGCATCTGGGATAAGAACCCTAGGAGGTCGATGGGATTCGATCCCGTGAAGGGCTTTAGCGCCGGGTAAAGCCCTTCGAGCTTTCGCTTCAAGCGCGAAATGCTCTCGCTCTCCCGGTGGTACAGGTCAACTCGCACGTCGTTGAGCCTGTACGACCGGTAAGAGACAACCCGCGCAAACGGGTCCAGCATTGTGCTGTGGGGCTGCAGCCCGGGACATGCTGGACCCAACCCGTCGTGGGTTGCGCGGGGTTCCACCGTTGGCTGCGCTGCCAACGGTGCGCCTGCCGATGTCGCATGCTGCTGCGGCATTGGCGGCGGGGCATACGGGTTGTACGCCT
>CAZKHC010000109.1:0-6861 GCA_964552135.1 uncultured Algimonas sp.
CAAGTTTGGGTTCACGTTAAGGCGTGTGCCTGTTGTGATTATGACATCATCGTCAGATGAGTCTTGGGCGAAAGCCGGAGCGGCTGTTGCCGTCATCATACCGAATGAAACGGCAGATATCAGCAGTTTTGTTTTTGTGGACATTTTCATGTTTGCAAAAGTTCCCTCTATTGTCCCGAATATTCGGGGCGTGCGCGACCAGAGCCAGTCTCGGGTCGCTGTTGGGGATAGTCGGTATGACAGAAGTTTAATGCCTTCAAATCCAAATCGCAAAGTTTTCACCTTTTTGCACAGTTTTGTTATCAACTGTGTCAAATCTGCATCACAAGCGTCAAATTCGTCACAAAATCAGGCAGCGCAAGCCCAATATACCGGCCTAATGTCTTGGAATCACATGAAACTCTGGGGATCAATATCGATTTGAATCTTATATTTTGACGGCGGGCGCAGTTTTTCCCGCCAAGCTTGCATATATTTTGACAAATCGACATTTTCCTTGGCTTGAATGAACAATCGTCGCCGGTAAAGCCCGCGCAAACGGCCAATTGGGGCTTCAGACGGCCCTAAAATATCAATTCCCTCAGATCGCGGTGCCGCATTTAAGAACTTTTTCGCCAAAGTACTTACTTTTGCGGCGTCACGACCCCAAAAAATCACGGCGGCAAGTTTTCCAAAAGGCGGCAAACCCAACATTTCTCTCATGGCCAACTCGACACCTATGAACATCTCGCGATCTCCCGCCGCCAAGGCAACTAGCGCTTCATGTTCCGGTTGATGGGTTTGAATGAGAGCATAACCCGGTTTGTCAGCGCGTCCGGCCCGACCCGCCACTTGAACCAAGGTTTGATAAGTTCGCTCGCCGGCCCGCGGATCACCGCCAGCCAAACCTAAATCACCATCAACAACCCCGACGAAGGTGAGCTTTGGAAAATTATGACCTTTGACAACCATTTGCGTACCGACCAGGATATCAATCTCGCCCTGCTCCATGCGGCGCATGCGTTCGGCCAGTTCCGCAGGATTTCCTGCTGTATCAGATGATAATACCTCCACGCGTGCAGTAGGGAATGCCGCTTGAGCTTCTTCCGCAACACGTTCAACCCCTGGACCTACAGATGCAAGGCTGCCTTCAGTTTGGCATTCTGGGCATCTTTTTGGCATTAGCATAGAAAACCCCGTCAGATGGCACATGGCCCGCCCTGTCCTTTTATGCTGCACAAGCCAGCTATCGGTATCCGGTGATTTCAATTTTTCGCCGCATTGGCGGCAGATAATCAACGGCGCATAACCGCGTCGGTTCAGATAGAGCAGCGCTTGTTCTCCGCGCTCTATCACTTCGGCAATCGCGCCTAATAGCGGTTGCGACAGGAAACATCCGTTCTCAGGGACATTTTCCTTCAAATCAACGAGCGCAATATCCGGCAAAACGGCCGCGCCAGGGCGTTCCGGCAGGACAATGTGTGCAAATTTTCCCGTTCGCGCATTGTGTAAGGATTCAAGGCTAGGCGTCGCGGAGGCCAAAATGACGCTATGCCCGCTGACATGCCCCCGCACGACCGCCATATCGCGGGCATTATATATGACACCCTCTTCTTGCTTATAGGACGTATCATGTTCTTCATCGACAACAATCAGGCCCAATTCGGGAAAAGGCAGATACAGCGCCGACCGCGCACCAACAACAAGCTTACAGCGGCCTTGCGCCACTTCCCTCCACACACGGCGGCGGGCCGCCTCCCCCATCTGAGAGTGCCAACTTGCAGGTTCTGCCCCAAAGCGCTCCTCAAATCGCCGCATACCGGCTTGTGTGAGGGCGATTTCAGGCACCAAGATCAAACATTGTTGTCCCTGACGCAATGCTTGCGCAACCGCTTCAAAATAGACTTCCGTTTTTCCGGAACCTGTAACGCCGTCCAAAAGCGACACATTGAAGGAATTTGCTTTTACCTGAGAAACAAGATCAATCGAGGCCTCACGCTGCTGCTGCGTCAATTCTCGGCTGGGATGATCGGGATTGGGATTATCGAAACGCGGATCAACAGGACTCTCTTGCGCAACCAATCCTCCGACTTTGGCGAGGCCTTTTACAACACCCGATGAAACACCTGCTTTCTTTGCAGCTTCGCTCGCCCGAGTAGGCCATGGACCACCCCTCTCCAAAACTGCCTTACGCGCTGCCGTCAAATTCTTTGGGGGCGACCCACTCGGACTGTAAAGCGTCACAATCGCGGACGGATCTAAGGCTTTATAATTTCGAATAACCATC
The DNA here is from genome assembly GCA_964552135.1 of uncultured Algimonas sp. Classification (GTDB taxonomy): domain Bacteria; phylum Pseudomonadota; class Alphaproteobacteria; order Caulobacterales; family Maricaulaceae; genus Litorimonas. The sequence continues at coordinate 2,267 of CAZKHC010000109.1, forward strand.
CGGAGGACATTTCCAGGCGAAGCGCCATTATATCGAGCCGTCCAATCCACAAAGTCGAGCATATCCGGCGGTAAAGGCCGTGTCGCTTTACGATCAACAATGGATCTCAATTCTCGCCCAGCTTCGGCCTCGCCTAGCGACCAGACCACGCCTAGCTTCATTTGCTTCCCGATTGGGGCAAAAACAAAGTCGCCGCGCGCGAGACTTAAATCTTCGGGCACAGCATAATCAAATGCCGTCGGGACATTTACAGGGAAAAGAATTTGAGCGGTTTGATTCACGTTAGCCTCGTGATAGCAGGCCAATACGGGCCTCGCCCATCCCTATTGCTAAGTTTTATCAGGACAGACCCATGAAATTTTTCATCGATAGCGCAGACCTCGATGCCATTGCAGAACTTTCTGATATTGGATTGGTCGATGGCGTCACAACAAACCCGTCTATTATCGCGAAATCAGGTCGTGATTTCAAAGAGGTCATCGCCGAAATATGCAAACTTACGTCAGGCCATGTATCTGCTGAAGTTGTTGCGACTGATGCCAAAACAATGATTAGCGAAGGTCGTATCTTGCGTAAAATTGCCGATAATGTCTGCGTCAAACTCCCATTGACCTTGGACGGACTAAAAGCCTGCAATACGCTTTCAAAAGAAAACATTCCAACCAATGTGACGCTCTGTTTTTCACCCAATCAAGCCTTGCTGGCCGCTAAAGTAGGTGCGACCTATATTTCGCCGTTCATCGGGCGGTTGGACGATATTACGCTGGACGGCCTTGAGCTTATTGAGGACATTCGGACGATTTATGATAATTACGGTTTTGAGACAGAAATTCTCGCGGCATCAATCCGCAACGTGAACCATGTAAAAGAATGTGCTCTTGTCGGAGCTGACGTCGTGACGGCACCGCCAAAAGTCGTTAAATCTCTCGCCAATCACGTTTTAACCGATAAGGGTTTGGCTGCATTCCTCAAAGATTGGAAAGGCACGGGGCAAAGCATTTAAGTCATTGAAACCGATATATTTTTTGAATTGCGTACGCGCCTTTTGGGTCGCCCGAAAATCCGAAACCAGAGCAGACCTACTCCGCTGAGTGCAAAAATCAGCGCCGCCCCGCTAGCTATCCGAAGCCACCAACTATTGAAGTTATCCTCACCGGTGACGTCCATTATGTGGAATTTCCAGGCTAAATCAAAGACGCGCCACAGGCGCGTTCGTACGCTCAGAACTTCAGCTGTATTAGGATCAATATACAGGCGTGTTTTTGCCCTATCCGTAAACTTCACCTGCCAAACGGGTAAAGCGCCCCTGTAATCTTTGGGGGCCCGAATTAGTTTCTCAATTCCCCCAATTTCGCCTTGGCCCCGGTAGCTAGATTTCGCAACATTTCGGATATCCAATTCATCCACACCTCCCCAGCTACGCCCGTCACGCGCGTCCAACATCTGCGGCCCATTTTGGCCCAAAAGAATATAAGCGGGGCGCCCAGCAATATTTACAAGCTGAGCCCCATTTAAGTCTCCCTCATAGGCTGTCATCGCGATTTCAATTGGGACGATGTTTTCATCAGTCAGAGAGAAGACCTGCTTCTCCACCAAATGCTGGCCGCGAACTTGGTTAATCGGGAAAAGCGTCATGAAAAAGCCTGACCCAAACCAAAATAAAATTTGAAGCGATAGGATGAGACCCGCCCATTTATGGAACCGAGTCAGGTACTTATTTATTGTGCGCGACATAGGCCGTGATTTAGCGCCGGGGAACGCGTCGTCAAGCTCAACTAACGGCGCGGATTAAAGATTTACTAACCCTGTTCATGCCATTTTGCGGATAAATCCATTTTGTCGAGGCTACCCGCCATGAAAACCCAAATTGCATTGCTTACAACGGCCACTTTACTGGCTGGGTGCTCATCTGTTTCGAAGGTTATACCGTCAAAAACCAAAGTCGTTGAAGTCCACCAACCCGTAACAACAGTGCAAAACGCTAGTTACAAGACAAACGCCTCCCCCGAACAAGCAGCAATCGTCTGCGATACCGCAGATATGCGGGCAAGAGTCGTCGATTACGACAATAGTAATGACATTGTCCGGATTATGGTTGTTCAAGACAATCATGGCGGAAGTAGCCTATTGTCGGAAGTCGAAATTGATTGCCGAGATTACCACCTCAGGAAATCCCTCGCCGACTCTAGATCAAATATTATTCGCACCTCAACCGATTCATCGGCCCCAGCGAGAGTGATCCGTAGCAACGTGCAGATTGAGGACACCAGTTATACATATATTGTCCAACGCGGGGATACAGTATGGCAGATTGCCCGCGAACATTGCACAACCGTCAATGCGATTTCCCGCTTAAACGGACTTGGAAGCGGTAAGCTGATTGGTATTAATCAACGCCTGAAAATGCCGAACGACGGCTGTTAAATTCCCTTCAAAAAAACAACAAAAAAAGCAGACTCACATTTGAGCTGGCTTTTTTATCAATAATTTCAAAAAGACCGTTTTATTTAACAACCTTTAAGAGCGCAGGGTCCTCATTTCGGATTGGCGCATAGTCCCGCTTCGGCGCAGGCGTACTATTAAGCTGCGCGTAATTTTCAAGCTTCTGCGATTGCACGCGATTGATCTGGCGGAACGTATCAAGATCTTTCATCGCATCAACGAACTTGGCATTTAATGCCTCAAATTCAGATTTTGCCTGAGACAATGCCCGCGCCTGACGCGCTTCAGTCTCGGCCTGGTTACGAAGACGCTGTTCGTTCACGCTATTGCGTTCGCGTTCCGTTTCCAGGGCTTGACGAAGACCTGAAGTTTCCTCGTCGAAATGACTGTCCATTGTGTCTTTGATGCGGAGCTGGGTGGTTAATTGCTCAATTTGCGTCTTCAGCGCGAGGATTTCATCCGCGCGGCGCTTCAAGCTATCTTCAAAGAGATTTTTCTGACTGCTTTGCTCATATTCGACAGATTGGAGCCGCGAATTGGACGTGACAAGTTGCTCTTTAGCAGCGTGATGGTCGAGCCTGAGGTCTCGCAGTGCCGATAAAGAGGCATCTGCAGATTTCGTTTTCTCATCCAAACGCACGGTGAGCTCTTCGACCGCGTTTTGAAGCTCACGCATTTTATGGCCTTGCGACGCTAGGAGGCCATCAGCCTTCGCCAAATCATCCTGAACGCGCTGCTGCGTGATAACGAGCTCTTCCAGGCGCGAGGTGCGCTTGTTCAATTCTTTTTTGAGGGCATCACCCTCCCGGCGAAGCTTTATTTCTGACTCGCGAAGACCCGATTCTCGCTCTGAACGCGCGGAAACTTCGGATTTTGAACTTTCCAATTGCGCGCGCAGACTATCGCGCTCTTTTTGAACCGTTGAGAGCTTAGCGGATTGCTCCTGCGCCCAAGCCCGGTTTTTATCCAAATCCGTACGAAGTTTCGCTGCCTCTGTTTCAACGCGCTCCATTTCGGTCTGTAGTCTTGCGGCATGGCGAACATTAGCGTCCATCTTTGTCATCGACCTGGTCAACGCATTCAGACGCTTTGCCGCGATGTCTTGCTGTTCAGCTCCGCTTTTAAGGGCCGCAGTAATCGCCTGAACAACATCTTGCGTCGCCTGAATATCCTCTGCCCCAAATTGAGGCGTTTCTTTTTTGAACAAACGCATTACAGCCACCCTGAAAAGTTCCCAATAGATCACCCAACGCGGGCGAGAATCACAAGGTTTTGGTAACCATGTTACAGTTAACAAGGCCTTAAATGCAGACGTCCCTTCTCATCATTCTATCCGCAGGATTGTGCGCGATTATCTCCGGTTTATTTGGGATGGCTGGCGGCCTTGTTTTTATGGGAATTATTGCCAGTCTGATGAGCGTTAGCGCGGCGATGGTTGTCCACGGTATTGTTCAATCCGTTTCCAATGGATCCCGGTCCGCCATTTTGCGTGAACATATTCGCTGGGATATTTTAGGGTGGCAGCTCATTGGCGCCCTGCCCGCTCTCAGCCTAATGCTTTGGATTGTCTTTACGCCCGGTAAAGCACAGCTTTTTTTAGTGTTAGGTCTCTTGCCATTATTGCTTTGGCTTCCGCGAAAATGGCTCGCCGGAGATGCTGAAAAACCGGCCCATGCGATATTATGCGGTGCGATGGTGATGGGCCTAAACCTAAGTGCAGGCGTCGCAGGTCCAGCGCTAGATTTCTTCTATGTCAAAACAGCCCTGACCCGAAAAGCTATTGTCGCCACCAAAGCCGTAACAATGTTTGCGAGTCACATCGTAAAAATTGGGTATTTTGGAATCCCTCTTATTAAAGCTCAGGGCTTATCTGACTTACCGCCTTGGTGGGTTCTGGTCTTGGCCGTCCCTGCCGTCATTCTGGGAACAAAAATCGGGACGTCCTTACTGGAACGCTTTTCTGATGTAGGTTTCCGAAAATATACGCGCATCCTCGTAACGATAGTTGGAGCCATCTATGTGTTGCGCGGCTTAGCCTTGCTGGACCTCATATAAAGCGCGATGCCCGCAATTGTGATGGCCGTGCCAACACCATCCCAAATCCCGAACGGCTCTTTTAAAACCAAAATCGCGGCCACGATAGTCGCCAGCGG